>CAYTBU010000019.1:0-5691 GCA_964436105.1 uncultured Rickettsiaceae bacterium
AGTTTCTTTGTGATTACAACAATATGATCGCCAAAAGTAAATTCATCACCCTCTTCTAACTTTTTGTAAGGCTTAGTAAAACCGTGCCAAATATTATCGGTCATTGGTCTATTTAAATTGAGCTCAATGATGGATGTATTTTTATGCAGGGAGAGCTTAGCTTTGATGACCTTACTGTCATTAAATACTAGTAAATCCCCTTCACACAGAAAATCACTAATATGAGCAAAATGACTAGCAGTATATTCACCCTCTGGCAATACCACCAATAGCCTAGAATCACCACGTTGTTCTGGCGGATTCTGAGCGATGAGCTCTTGTGGTAAATCAAAATCAAAATCTGATAATTTCATGCTATTGCCCTTTTTAATCTATCATTAATCGCAAGACCAATACCAATATTAGGAATTGGTGCAATTGCAATATTTGTAACATTATTCTTACTATCTAAAATCTGGATCATATTATATAAATTTGCTGCCGCTTCTTCAAGCTTTGCAGCCACGCTCAAATTAAGCTCGCCGAGATCAATCACTCCAAAACCAATCCCCTCTTCACCGCTCTCTAAGACACTAGCATTCAGACGAATCTTTGCACGCGGCGCATAATGTTTTTCCATCATCCCAGGCGCTTTAATTGTTATATCGGTCACATAATCTACTACAACCCCAAGCACTTCTGATAATGCTTCAGGAGTAATAAAACCATATCTTAAAATCTTTGGCTTATCACTAGAGAGGTCTATAATCGTTGATTCCAGACCATATTCACTATTATTGCCCTCTAAAATATATAAATCAGCAAAATGTGATCTTACATGAGAAGAAGATGTAGGACTCACATAACCCGATGGATTAGCGCTTGGCGCCGCAATTGGCCGGCCAGCTGCTTTAATTAAAGCACGCGCAGTCTTATGCGAAGGAATCCTAATCGCAACAGTTTTAAGGCCAGCAGTCACAGAAGGAGCAAGCTTAGCACCTTTACGCAAAGGTAGCACTAAAGTGAGTGGGCCTGGCCAAAAAACATCAGCTAGCATCTCCGCAGCTCTATTAAAAACTACGATTTCATTAGCCTGCATAATATCACTAACATGGACGATCAAGGGGTTATTGCTAGGACGACCTTTTAGAGAATATATTTGCCTCACCGCCGCTTCATTAGTAGCATCAGCCCCCAGTCCATAAACAGTCTCGGTAGGAAAAGCTACAAGAGACCCATTTCTGATTAAATCAGCTGCGATTTTAATATCGTCCATGATTAGATCTCGCTAAAATTAGCTAATTTATGAAATTGCAGCACAACCCGCTCGAGCAAAGCGATTCTATTATTGGCTAACTCTTGATTTTGATCCTTTACTGTTACTTCATCAAAGAATTTATTGATTGGACCAAGCATAGAAGGTAGCAATTCTAATGCAGTAACAAAATTTTTCGCCGCAACTGCCACATCAATTTTTACCGCAATATTTTCTAAAACTTCATATAAAGTTTTTTCACTATTTTCTACTAATTGCTTTGAGTTAAATTGGCGCCCTGAAGCAGATGAAGATAGGATACTCCGCGCACGATTATATGCAGCCAATAAATCCTTACCTTCTGGTTTATTAATAAACTCGCCTATTACCTCAGCACGCTTCAAAGTTATATAGATATCAGGCTCATGCTCAAGGTTTACAGTAGAGGCAACTATTCCTTGATCAAAACTATTTTTCATATAAGACTTAAGCCTATCTTCTAAAAACAGCAATATTCCTTTAAGATCATCTGGGCTACTACCGACTAACGATCCCGCATAAGATAACAACTTTGTAATATCTAATTCGAGCTTGGACGCAATTATTATTCTAATGATCCCAAGGGCATAACGCCTTAGAGCATATGGATCTTTTGAGCCAGTACTTCTCTCTCCTGCTGTATATAAAGCAACAAGACTATCAATCTTATCAGCAAGAGCAAGCTTGCCCGCCATGCCAGTCGGAGCATCTTCGTCGGGCCCTTCTGGTTTATAATGAAGGCGTATCGCTGAGGTAATATTATCCGAAAAACCTTCTATTTTTGCGTAATATCCACCCATGATACCTTGTAATTCTGGAAACTCCCCTACAACTTCAGTAAGTAAATCAGATTTACAAAGTAGCGCTGCCATATTTAATTATTTTTCATCCTTATCTAGGAATTTAGTAATGTGATGAGTGCGTTCTACCTTATCTTTAATAGAACCAAGTTTTCTATGAAATATAGTATTCGATAATCTATCAAAACGAGATTCTAAAGAACATAGCTGATCCTGCTTATAAAAATAGGCACTGTCCGATAGGCGCGCTGATAATACTTTCTCATTGCCAGCAATAATCTCTAAAGAATCATCGCTTTTTAAATTAGACACAAATAAAAAATAAGGAGCAAAGCTACCATCTGTATTTTGCACAGTGAAATAACGTTGATGAATACGCATGGCAGTCACCAAAATTTCACTAGGAACATCCATAAATTTCTCTGGAATAGATCCCAGTAATACATTTGGATATTCTACTAAAGCTGCCACCTCTTCAAGTAAACGATCATCTTTGCTTAGAACTAAAGATTTTTCTGACACAAGCCTGGTTAACTCAGTTTCTATAACGCTCTTACGCTCTTGCCTGCTGAGCATTACATAATTATCAGATAATTGCTTTTTATAATCATCCCATCCGCTAATTTGTAATTCATTGTAAGACATAAATCTATGACCAAAAGTTTTATCATTAGCTTTGAGGTGGAAATAAGAAAAATCTAAAACCAGCCCATCAAATAAGCATAGAATGTTTTTTAATGGTCTGACCCATTTTAAATCATAGCCACCCCAACACATCGATTTTGGCCATACATATTGACTGAGAGCAGATGACAAAACTGATGGTAAAATACTCTCGACTAATTTATCTTCAGTCTTTACTTGGTAAATATAATATTCCTGGTCTTTAATTGTTTGCAGCGAGAGCTGAGTTCTTGTTATGTTTTGTGATTTGCAAAAACCTTCTATTGCCATTTCAGGAGCATTTGTTTTTGGGCCGCGCAGCTCTACTTCTTGCCCAGCGATAACAGGAATAATCCCTGATACATAAAGAGTTAAACGCCTTGGCCCAACATGAGTTTCCAAAGAATCATATGAAATATTTGCATCAGCAAAATGTTTGATAAAAATCTCTTTATATCCAGCTTCAGCATGTTGCTGCATTCTTGCTGGAATTTCTTCTATATATAATTCTAAAAGTAAATCAGACATCTAATCCCTCATTTTGCATTTCCATCCACATACTACAAGTAGCTTTTGCAAGATTACGTACCCGGCCAATATAAGCAGCTCTTTCTGTAACACTGATTACACCTCTCGCATTAAGCAAGTTAAATAAATGACTCGCTTTAATACAAAAATCATAAGCAGGAAAAGGTAATTTTCTTTCAACTAAACCCATACATTGTTTTTCAGCATCAACAAATTGCTGAAGCAAAACAGCGGTATCGGCCATTTCCAAATTAAAATGAGAGAATTGTCTTTCCGCTTCGAAATCCACATCGCCATAAGTTAAAGCCTTCTGGCCTTTCTGACCATTCCAATCTAGATCCTTAATCGCATCCTTACCTTGAATATAAAGCGCCAAACGCTCTAACCCATAAGTAATTTCACCAGCCACTGGCCTGCATTCTATCCCTGCAATTTGCTGCATATAAGTAAATTGCGACACTTCCATACCATTACACCAAACTTCCCACCCAAGACCTGAAGCCCCAAGAGTTGGAGACTCCCAATCATCTTCTACAAATCTTATATCATGAATTTTAGAATCGATACCAAGGTGAGCAAGGCTTTCTAAATAAAGATCCTGAATATTATCTGGAGATGGTTTTAAAATAACCTGAAATTGATAATAATGTTGTAACCGATTTGGATGCTCTCCGAAACGACTATCAGTTGGCCGGCGTGATGGCTGAACGAAAGCGACATTCCATGGTTGAGGACCCAGCGTGCGCAGCACTGTTGCCGGATGAAAGGTGCCAGCACCCATTTCCATATCGTAAGGCTGCAGAATCGCGCACCCCTTACTAATCCAAAAATTCTGTAATTCCATTATAATTTGCTGAAAAGAAAGCACATCACCCTCATTATCTAAAACTTGCAAAACTTATATCATACAGAGTATAAATTAGCCAGTGTAAGTTTTTGAAACACGAGATGCCTTTACCCTACGAGGAGATCTTAATCTTGCCCGCATGGATACCGTCATGGCGAGGAGGTACTAGGACCGAAGTCGCCATCCAGTTTTATATTTCTTTTTCCCTGGATCACGACGCTTCGCTCGTGATGACGATACCTACCTCTTCTTCCGCGCCAAATAAAGAAATCCTAAGCTACCAATCACGCAAAGGATTGGTATCACTGATAATGCATCAATATAGTTAGTATGACTATATATCGGCGCAAGTTTTGTACTAAGCGCCCCATCCCAGCCATTTTGCATCAAAGAGCTAATCATCGTATGAAAAAAGTGGCCAAAAGACATATTAATACAATTGATAATCGCAATCGCAACGCCCGCTTGCGATATTGGCACCATGCTACCGGCAATACTAAAAACTAAAACTTGATAGCAGCATAATATGCCAAGAACAAACATCAAACTCATGCTACTTAAAGCTGATAATGATGAACAATAAAATAGGATAGCAAAAATTATCGCTACAATTACGCCTGTTAAAAACACCATCAAATGCATAGATCCAATCATCTCAGACAAATAAGCAAGTATCGGACCACCAAAGCACATGCCGATAAACACCACGGAAGCAATAAAAGTACTTTGATAATCAGAAAACCCATATATTTGACTGAAAAATGGCATCGCCCATACGTCAGCAAAGCCTTCTAGCGAACCGACCATCAACCCACCGCATATACCAATAAATAAGATTGTGGGATGGAAAATCAATTTCATTAGACCAACAAAAGATAAGGTCTCTTCCGCGCTAACCTCTTCATATTTCTCGGTATTTTTATCGCTAATAATCAGAATTAATATCGCAATCACCCCACCAATCGCCGCTAAAGTAATAAAAGTTATATTATAACCAAAGCTATTAAATATAAGTTTCATTGGCGCACTGCCAAAGACCGCCCCTAATAACCCAAAAGAAAAGGAAAAGCCTATCATCAATGAATGTAGGCGCGTTGGAAAATAAGTTTTGATAATTTTCACTGCAGCTAAAAAACTAGCAGCAGACCCAACACCTATTAAGAATCTACCAATCATTAAAGATTCAATCGTTTCAGCAAAAACAAAAGTAAGAGTACCTAGCACTGCAATCATTACAGCAGCGGCGGAAACATATCGGAAATTAAATTTATCTAAAAGCACACCAATCGGTATCTGCATGCCAGCATATCCTAAGTAATAATAGCCAGCAAGACTACCAAACATAACGGTATCTAGCGAGAATTTTTGCATAATATCTTCACGCAAGATGCCAACTGACATCTGTAAGATAAACTTAAATGCAAAGAATAATACAGCAACTGACCATAGCAATAATGGCATCTTTAATGATTTTTTCATTTTGATATCTTAAAATTGATAAACTCTGGACTGCCGCGGAGAATACAGGAATTGATATTTTTGTCAATTTATAGCTATATGGCATAAAAAAAGGGGAGCAA
>CAYTBU010000019.1:5791-20895 GCA_964436105.1 uncultured Rickettsiaceae bacterium
ATCTCTGTTTTAATGATACGTTTTAATGCACTTTTAGCTAATTTATCAAGATCAACATTCTTACTTTTTGCGCCAGTTGCATGATTTAAAGCTTCATTCAATTCTTCAATAATATCACGAATTAACTCTGCATCATCTTCCGTATCTAAACATCCAGGAGCTGATAATATAGGCTTAGTAAGCAACCGACCATCACGACCAATAATAATTGTTGCAACAACCACGCCAGCATCACGGATGCGACGACGCATACGGAAAATTGGAGAGTCTATAGGCAATAAATAACCACCCTCCACTCCTGAATATCCGTTCTCTACCATACCGATTACTTTTGGTCCTTCAGCATCTAGCAGCACCACACTACCATTTTGTACCTCAATAGCATGAGGCGCACCCCAAGCTTTTGCTAGCTTTGCATGTTCATGCAAATGTATTGGCTCACCATGAACGGGAATCGATATCTTTGGACGCACCAAATCATACATTGTTTTTAATTCATCAACAGCAGGATGCCCCGAAACATGGACAAAATGGTCACGCTCAGTGATCACTTCAACACCGACACGAACAAAAGTATTAAACATACGATATATATTTGACTCATTACCAGGAATAATCTTAGATGAAAAAATCACAGTATCACCACGCGCTAATTTAATATTTTGGTGAGTTCCTTCTGCCATTTTTGAAGTAGAAGCCATTGGCTCACCTTGACAACCAGTTGCGATAATCAATAAATCTTCACGACGATGATTCGCAACATCTCTCTCATCTAAAATTCCAGGGATATTTTGCAAGTAACCACTTGATTGAGCCGCAGCAAGCATTCTATGCATACTACGACCTGATAATACTATCTTACGACCTGCAGCAACGCCGCAATGAATCAATGTGTCAAGACGCGCTAGATTAGAAGCAAATGTTGTCGCGACAATCATTTTCTTACAACCGGCGATAATTTTAACAAGAGATTCACGTAAATCCCCCTCTGAACCAGAAGATCCATTGCTAAACACATTTGTTGAATCACAAACTAACGCCAAAATCCCTTCATCACCATATTTTTTAATAAGCGACTGATCAGCAGCTTCTCCAACCAAAGGATCATGATCAAACTTCCAATCCCCTGTGTGAAAAATATTACCCTTATCGGTTTTAATAACCAAAGCCTGCATTTCAGGAGCAGAGTGAGTTAAAGGCACCATATCGATAGAAAAAGGCTCAAGATTAATAGTGCCACCTGGTTTTATCTCATGCATCTTGACCTTCTTGGTCAGACCATATTCAGATAATTTAATTTTAAGAAAATTGGCAGTAAAGGTAGTAGCATAGATTGGACATTCAAGCTCATTCCATAAATATTGAATTCCACCAAGATGATCTTCATGAGCGTGAGTAAGTACTAAGCCCACAATATCTTTTTTATATTTTGCAATAAAGCTCATATCTGCCACTAGCATATCTACACCAGGCAAATAGTCATCCGCAAACCCACTACCACAATCAACAATAAGATATTTACCTTTATAGTGATATAAATTTACGTTGATACCAATTTCGTTACAACCACCAAGGGGGATAAATAAGAAATCATCTTTATGGGCTTTGATATTAAATGACATAAATGTTCTGGATTAATTAGAATAATAAGATAGATATTTATAAACTATTTTTTAACCCACGTCCAGAATTTATCTTACCTCACCTGTTCTTTGCTCTTATTTGGATCTCGAGATGCCGCTTCTTGCCTAATACCATAATCAACAACATGCTCATATCTTCCACCATTATCTAGAATAATATGCCCCATAGCTAAGGTCGCCTCTCTATCGGTCTTAGAAAACTTATTCAAAACAATGTTTGTAATATCGTATAAAAATTGCCAAGAAAGCTCTAACTTATCTTTTATTGACATAAAAACAGATTCTTTTTTCCGTGAAGCCGCATAAAGTTTCTGTGCTTCCGCATCATTCTTTCCCGAATATGTATGATGAGCATCACGATATTTCAAAATAGCTTTCAATGTCACATAAACTATTGCTGCTATAAAAAGCATACCAATAAAAAAGGGAATTATACTTTGCATCATAAAATTATCTGTATATCAAATTGATAACAACAGAATAATGTTTTTTTTAACAGAGAGGAAGGAAAATAATAAGATAAGACGCACAAGAGTTAAAGCATGTGGTTCAGAAACAGCAGTTCTAGAGAGAACTCAAAACATTATTATAAAAAAGCTCCCCACACTTAATTAAGGTTGGGGAGCTTTTTAAAAACAATAAAACTGATATTAGCTTGCAGCTTTTGCTACTTTTGCTATTTTATGATGTAACTTTTCTTTAATTCTAGCAGCTTTACCACGCAGTTCACGTAAATAATAAAGTTTAGAACGACGCACCACACCTGATCTTACCAAAGTAATGCTTTGAATCATTGGGGAATAAAGCATGAATTTTCTTTCCACGCCTTCACCATGACTAATTTTACGAACCAAAAAAGAAGAAGCAATAGCTGCATTTCTACGCGCTATTACTACACCTTCATAAGCCTGAATTCTTTCATTTGCGCCTTCAACAATACGCACATTTACTTTTACAGTATCACCTACTGCAAAATCAGGTATATTTTTTTCTGCAGTTACTCTAGCAATCTCTTTTTGCTCAAATTGTTCTACAATATTCATTTTAACTCCTCATGATTATCTATTAGGCAACAATAAATCAGGACGCCTAGTAGCGGTAATTTTAATAGCTTCTGCTTTTTTCCATTCCTTTATATCCTGATGATTACCAGATAAAAGAACTTCAGGCACGCAGCGCTCACGCCAAATAGCTGGCCTTGTATATAAAGGATACTCCAGTAATAAACCATCCGACTCAATTTCAGAAAATGATTCCTCAATAAGAGTAGATTGATTTGCTAAAACCCCAGGAATAAGCCTTATACAAGCGTCAAGCAAAGCGACCGCAGCCACCTCCCCTCCAGATAACACAAAGTCACCTAGACTAATTTCCGTGACATTATACTCTTCAATTACTCTCTCGTCAATCCCTTCGAACCTACCACATAAAATTATTATATTTTTTTTACATACTATCTCCCTTACAAGCGATTGTTTTAAAGGGATACCGCGTGGAGACATATAATAAATATCGGCATTAGGAGTTTTTGATAGAGCTTTGTCCAAAGCGCCAGACAAAACATCTGCCCTCATCACCAAACCATTCCCACCACCATATGGCTCATCATCAACATTATGATGCTTAGTCACCCCAAAATCTCGAATATTTATAATCTCGTACGACCACAAATTCTTATTCAACGCTTGACCAGCCAAGGAATACCCCAGAGTACTCGGGAACATTTCTGGAAATATTGTCAAAATAGTGGCATGAAAATTATTAGTCATATTCATTTGATTATAATATTTTTTACTAAAAACAAAATTTTTACATTTTACTCTTGTATATTTAACCCAAGGTTATATACTTAACTCAGTGCTCAACCACAGCGCTGGGATGTGTGACCTAGTAGCTGAGCTTGAGCATTAAGTGGGATATTGCTAATATGGTAGGCTCCTGTAGGTTATATCTTAGACTATATTAAGTAATATACAGGGGTTATAAACATACCCCCTGTATGTGGGAAAGAAATATAAGATACGCTTGGTTCCATTCAAAGATAATTTTATATATTTTTCCCACGCCCCACGACGAACATTCTGTATACACTGTCTTACAAAACTACAAAATCAAATCTTATACAATAGGAGTCAAACAAGTATAAATTCTATTTGATTAGTAGAAGCAATAATTTTGATCTTTGACTTAATATCTTCAGCTAATTTAAAAATATAATAATAATGGATATTCATCGCCGACAACATATCTTCTTCAAATTTACCAATTAATATATCACACTTCCCTTGATCGCTTTTTATCTTATTACCAGAAGCAACTACAGCCACCCTTTTTGCACCATCAACTTTTTCAATTTCCACCCTAATCGCGCCACCATATATCAAACAAGAAGCCGCAACTTCTACCAAACACATTATAATTTTACCAGTATTGTCACACAAAAAAAGGTGTGGATCATTAAAGTAGGTTTCATCAAGATTAAAGGCAATCTTCTCATCCAGGAAAGCTCTACATAGAGAATTAACCTCTTTGAGGTTCACTTCACCCACATATTTTGCGAGCCCATAAGCCTTACGATAGAACTGCAATCTTGCTATCGATTGAGTTGCACTTGAATGTAATAAGTCTAAAGCTTTGCCCCTAGTCCGATCATCATCCATTTTCAGAAAATCTATACTATTATCAACAGCCCCTAATACACCCGACAAATCATGACACAATTTTGCGAGCAACCCCTGCGCTAAATCTATATCTCTCATATTTCTTCCTTTCATAAAAAGTCTTAACAAAGCCACTCATACAATGATTGCCTAGAATACATAACGCAATGCCACTACTTATAGCAAACCGATATAATAATATTACTTTAATATTTGATACCAAAATTAAGAATTGCCACCATAACGAAGCTCTACAAACCTATCAATCCAATAACTAAATCTTGGCTTTTTTTATTCTATAATATAACACGAACATATTTAATATCAGACATAATACAAAGCTCAATAACATCCCATACATCAAGGCATCATCATTATTTATATATCCATGCAAAATAGCAAACAATTGTATAATGTTAAAACCTACAAAAGTTAAGGCAGACAGATTTCTAGAATCTTTGGTTTGATAAAGACGAAAAATCTGAGGCAAAAAAAGTAAGGCATTGATAATCATCGTTAATGAGAAACCAACCTCTATAAAATCGACTAAATATTGCATATAAGACCCTTAATTAAAAGCTAAGAATATAATAGGATATTAAAGAAATTATACAACTTTTTCTTTTGTTATCAGAGTGATAATAGCCGAATATTTTCACCCACACTTACACTGCAACACTACAATCAATTAATCTTACGCGCCACCATAACACTAAAGGGTATGGTAGATATATAAATGAATGCAAGCATGGGCATCATATACCACGGATAAATTATCAATCCAATGATCATTACACCACCAAAGAATAAGAAGATCCATACATATTGCGGCTTTATAACCATCTCTTTTAGAGAGAAGGTAGGCAACCTGCTTGCAAGCAATAGCGCTACAATAACTTGATACCCCATTAACAAAAGACTATTAGCTTTAATATCCAAACTTACATCAAGTAATGGAGCAATTTCAAAGCTGATAATAATTGGCATTAAAAGCAACATCGCTCCAACTGGGGCTGGAACTCCTATAAAAAAGCTTTTAGATAAAACCACAGAATCTTTGTCTATTAATCCAGTATTAAATCTGGCTAGCCTCAGCGACATACAAACAATAAACAATAAGACAACAACCCAAGCCAAAGCCTTAAATGGAGAATCTTTAAATGACCAACAATACATCAACAAAGATGGTACAACTCCAAAATTCACGAAATCACATAAAGAGTCTAATTCCGCCCCGAAGTGACTAGAAGCTCCAAGAATGCGCGCCACTCTACCGTCAATGCCATCTAAAAAAGCCGCAATCACAACGCATAAAACCGCCACCTCCCACTTAGACTCGAGCCCAAATCTAATAGCGCTAACTCCAACACAAAGAGAAGATATAGTAATCAAATTAGGCAAGAGCTTGATAAAAGGTAGCGGCTTCGATAATTTTGTTTTTTTCAACCTAAACAGGATAACCCTCTTTTATACGACTTATCTTACCTCAAATTTAGGCGCACTAGTTTTGGTAGATTTAAAATCAGCTAAAATAGTTTCGCCACCCACGCAAATTTGTCCTACATGAACTAAAGGCACCATCTTACGAGGTAGATATACATCAACCCTACTACCAAATCTAATGATACCGTAACGCTCACCCGCCTTAACATCCATACCTTCTTCTAGGTCACATACTATACGCCTTGCAATCAACCCTGCAATTTGTACACACACCACTTTGGTGCCATCTTTTGTTTCAATCACTACTGATTGACGCTCATTATATATACTAGCTTTATCGAGAGAGGCGTTGAAGAACTTGCCAGGATTATAATGCAATCCTACTATCTTTCCACCGACTGGGTTTCTATTCACATGCACATTAAACACATTCAGAAACACACTAATACGAAGCATTTCTTCATTACCCAACCCTAGTTCTGCAGGAGGCATAGCATCCACTATCATCTGCACCACACCATCCGCAGGACTAATAACTAAATTCTCATCTACAGGAGTCATTCTATCAGGGTTACGGAAAAAATATATACACCATAATGTAGAAATAAACCCAACCCACCCCAAAGTTCCACTAAACGAAGCTAGCAAAAAAGTTGTAATAGCAAAAAGGACTATAAAAATATAACCTTCACGATGAATGATTTTAGAAATGTCAGAAAAATGTTTCATTACAATAGTCTCTTAAGTGTATTTACAATAGATAGCAAGTAAGATAAATTTCTATTGAGCTAAGGTCAAGTATAATGTTTACAAATTAGCTTTATAAACATTATACCTCACCAAAATATAACAATTTAGACTCATATAATCAAAATTCATTAGAAAAATAGCCTTCAGAACCCCCAGTACATTGCGTTGAGGCTAGGCTAAAATCATCATCATCCCTTTCACGAGCATCAAAATACTCAGCTGAGTCACTATTATAACTTCTAGTATGACATAACTTACTCTCAGCAACATTTTTTCTATGCATCACCACAACAATAGCGCCATCCTCATCTCCTTCCTTTGCTTCATTATCACAAGTGGTACATATTTTAATGTCATTCTTTGACATAGAAGACAGAAAAGACGAAGAGGTAGCCTGATGATTATACACCCCACTTGGAGATGAAACGCTCTTAATATTGTTACAAGAAAAGTTATTCACCAAATTAACTGGCAGTTCAATATCCCTGTCCGCTACACTATCTGGGCTTATTTTTATATCAGCTTTTTTATCAAAGGAATTACCCTTTTGATTAGAGAACTGTGATTTTAAAGCATGAACAGCAGATGATAACCTTGTTTTCACATCAAGCGCAATAGCATCTTTAGATTTTGAAGCATCTGTCGCTGTAGAGGCCATACTATCTATTGAAGTAGTTGTATGATTACTGCCCAACGCGCCAGACAAAATCATAGACAAAGACGATAAAGCCTTAACAGCTTCAGGGTCCCCATGCTCTTTATGCAAAGCGCCTATCACATTAAGGTCATGACTATTGCCATGAATTTTTAATGTAGTTTTTTTATGAGCGCCATCTACACTGGTTTCTTCCGAAATCATCTCAAGACCATGTTCATTAGAATGAGATTTATAAGAATGATATTTTTTGCTGATAAAACGCCCCATAGATGTTATAACAATACCACCAGCAACAACTATACAAGTAATAGAAATTGGATCCATAAAAACTCCTATGAAAATAAACCAAGCTTTTGATATCGCGAGCATCACCACAAAACTAGTTAGATCAAATAATTAAACGATGATTAAAGAAAAATCATTAATAGATAACTACTTATATAACGCCCCTGATATAGCTAGCAAAATTACTAACTATAATTACAATTGTGCCCTTCATTAGTTAACAAATCATTAATTTGTTGGGCCATTTTAATATTGACTAACAAATTATCAAGCTTATAATCACGACGGTTTTTCTATCCAACCTTAAAGAAAATGTATATATTATGAATAATAAAATCAAAACTTCTATTGTAGCACTTGGTGTTACTGCGCTTTTATCATCAGTAAATGCTAATGCTTGCGACTGCAAACACAAAAAAGAACATACGGGCTTTTATATTGGCGTTGAAGGCGGATTATCCGCTCCAATACCCAATACTTTTAAAAAGAAAATGGATTTCTCCGGACAAAAAGTTACAATCGAAGGAAAATTAAGTAATTCAGCAATGTATGGTGCTTTATTAGGGTACAAATTCTACCCAGGTATGGCTGCAGAATTCAGCTATCAACATAAACCAAACTATAAATTAAATATTACACTTCCAGACACAAACTTTAGTTTTGCAGGCATGCCAGTTACTGCAAAAAAAAATTCTGCTAAAGTCAAAGTAACTTCTGATTTATATCTAATTGGATTAGTCTATGATCTAGCAGAAGTTAAAGGCTTAACCCCTTATGTTGGCGTAGAACTTGGCGTTGCTAATATCAAAGCTAAAAGTCAAACCTTCTATTCTGATATCGCATTACAAGCTAACGGCGCAGTAATAAGCCCACACACTGAAGTAATGCGTATTAAAAAATCAAATAGTATTCGCCCGGCATTCCAATTAAGCGTCGGCGCTACTAAAGAGAATATTATTAAAAATGTTAATCTATATGCAGCAGCTAGGGTGCAGCTGATTATGGAAGCAAAGTTAAAATATGACCTAATAGCAAATGGCGCTGTATCTTCAAGCGGCAAATTAAAACAAAGCCTACTAATTAGTGAAGTTGTAATGGGTTTAACCTATAACTTACCTTTCTAAATTACTAGATCTCGTCATTGCGAGGAGATCTTAAAATCGACGCGGCAATCCAGTTTATATATTCATTATTTTTCTGGATTGCCACGGAGCATCGCTCCTCGCAATGACGAGTGCCCCAACCTATCTCACCTTCTGTTCTCTAGCATAGCCAAAGTTTCTCTTACGCTTTTTGAAATCCTCTATTGCTAAATCTAAATCTTCCTTATCAAAATCAGGCCAATATTTAGTAGCAAAATATAGTTCTGCATAAGCAATCTGCCAAAGTAAAAAATTACTCACTCTTTGTTCACCACTCGTTCTAATCATCAAATCTACATCTGGCATTTCGGGATCGTACATATTATCCATAACCATCTGCTGCGTAATATCTTCAGCCTTAACTCCAGTACTAATGATATTTTTAATACTATATAGTAACTCTTCCCTAGCCCCATAACCAAAAGCTATACATAGAGTCATAGCATTGTTACTCTTGGTCAGCTCTACAGCATCATCTATAGATTTTACGATTTTCGGATCAAGTTTACTTAAGTTACCAATTACTTTTAATCTAATATTATTCTCATTTAAAGAAGCTATTTCTTTGTTTAAATAAAGACTTAGCAACCCTAAAATATCGCTCACCTCTTCTACTGGACGCAACCAATTCTCTGATGAAAAGGCATATAAAGTTAGATATTCTATGCCCCTTTCTACGGACGACTTCACTAATCCTAAAGCGGCTTCCGCTCCCCTTCTATGCCCCTCAACCTTTGGTAAAAATCGCTCCTTTGCCCAGCGCCCATTGCCATCCATAATAACTGCTAAATGTTTAATCTTATTTACTTCATCCATATTATAAAACCTATCTATTTAATTTGCGATTGCGCTATAGGCAAAATAATTCTAACTAACAAACCACCTAAATCTTCACCATCTTGCAGAGTAATCAAGCCATTATGGCCAAAAATAATCTCTTTGGTGATTGCAAGACCTAAACCCACACTAGCATGATCATCTATATTTCTAGAACGATCAGAACGAAAAAATGGCTTGAACACCATCTCTTTATCCTCATCTGCAATACCGCTCCCATTATCTTCAATATCAATCACAATATGATTATCATTCTTAATAATTGATATTTTGACTCTACTAGCATATTTAGCTGCATTACTCAATATATTACCAATTGCTCTGGTAAAAGCATGGGGCTTTATACTCGCCTGAATATCATCTGAACTGTGATACAGCACTTCTAAATTATCAACTTTTATATAGCGCATATTCTCAGTAAACCAATGAGAAATATTCACTATTTGAAAATTTTCCCCTCCCTCACCTCTTACAAAATCAAGATAACTCGCAATCATATGTTCCATGCTTTCAACATCCTGAGCTATCTCTTCCAAACCTTCCTGTGGCGTCATTAAAGCTTGCTGCAACTTAATACGCGTCAAAGGAGTACGAAGATCGTGCGAGATCATCGCAAGCATCTGCGTACGCTTAGCGACCTGACGCTCAATACGTTCCTTCATACGAATAAAGGCGAGCCCGGCTCTTCTAATCTCACTAGCACCAGAAGGTTTATATGGTTTATCAACATTCTTAATCCCCTTACCAAATTCATCGGCAGCATCGGCTAGCTCTATGATAGAACGAATCTGATTTTTAGAAAAAATTAACGACACCATCAGCAATAACAAAGTGAGCAATAAAATCCATAATACGAAAATATAAGCGGTGGGATTAAGCAATGGCTTTGGTGACAATTCAAAATATAACAGCCCTCTGCTTATTTGGATTTCTACGATTACTCTTCCTTCATCAGATAAATATACCCGGCTAGGGAGATCAATGTTAAGAACAAGCTGCTTCTGAAAAATCTCTAACTCTTCTACCTTCTGAGTTTTAATTTTGCCAATATAGGCATTAGGTAAAAAACGATAATCTATTTTTAAATAGCGACTAATTAAATTAGCTGTCTTTATATCATTATGCTCATACCTATCGACTAAAAGTGCCATTTCATGAGCTACCGCCGAACTAGTATAATCAGACACATTATACCAATGCCTTTCATAAAAAATATAGACAGCAACAACCTGCCCTATCACGACAGGAACAGTAATAATCAGCAAGAAGCGAGTAAGTAAAGTCTTAGGGGCTAAATCATGAATATAAGACATAACCTTCATTACGAATCGTCTGAAGAAATTGTGGTTTTTTAGGGTCATTTTCTATTTTACTGCGTAATCTTACAATTTGTACATCTATTGATCGCTCATTTAAGTCTCCCATTCTTTCAGAAATTTCTTCCCTAGATAGTGGTTTTTGCTTTGACTTGATCAATATTTCGAGTAATTTTTGCTCAGTTGAACTTAATAATACAACTATATTATTTTTAGTAAATTCTTTGCTTTCAATATTATAACTACAATTTCCAAACTGTAGAACTTTTTTCTTCAGACGATTATAACCATATATCTCTATCAAATTTTTTGTTCTCAGCAATAGCTCCCTAGGATCAAAAGGCTTAGAGAGATAATCATCTGCTCCGGCTTCTAGCCCTCTTACCTTATCTTCTATCTCAGCCAAAGCTGTAAGTAATATAATAGGAACATGTATCTTATTACCTTTAATTGTAGCGGCAAATTCTACACCTGTCACACCAGGAAGCATCACATCTAAAATAAGCAAATCAAAGACAAAATATTCCATCAGAGCTTCCGCCTCAGCAACAGACAAAGCTACCGAGGCCATATAACCGGAATTCTCTAAAAACTTCTTTAATAATTGCAGAATTCTTTTATCATCATCAACAATTAAAATATGTGGTTTTTCTTCTATCATTTTCAAAACTAAAACGCTATTTTATATTATAATGTCTTTGCAAGCATCGATAATTTTATTGTGAATAGGCTTAAGCGACCATTCAAAACTCGTCATAGCGAGCGTAAGCGTCGCTATCCAGCTTTTTGACATTTTTTGCTGGATTGCCACGTCGGATTAACATCCTCCTCGCGGGTGACGACACAGCTAAACATGCAAGCAAAGCCTTCTACATATAGTTTAATATAATTTATAATATAAGCAATGGCAATAATACCTTTAGATCAAAGAAACGGCTATATATGGATGAATGGAGAATTCATAGAGTGGCAAAAAGCACAGATTCATATCTTGACTCACAGCCTCCACTATTCTGGTGCCGTATATGAAGGCATAAGATCCTATGACCAAAAAATCTTTAAATTAAAAGAGCATTTAGAAAGACTATTCGCCTCTGCAGCGATATTAAAATATCAACCAAATTTCTCGATAACAGAAATGAGTAACGCCGCAACTAAACTCCTAACACTTAACAACCAACAAAACAGCTATATCAGGCCATTAATTTGGCGCGGAAGCGAATCTTTAAGAATCAATAGCTCGATGCTATCAATTAATGCTATGATCGCTTGCTGGGAAGTAGGAAGCGTTGAATCTCGTAGAGAATCGTTTAATATTGTCATCACAAATTGGCTTAAAGCTCACCCCGGATCATTGCCACCGAATTGCAAATCTTCAGCGCATTATCAAATATCATCCTTAGCACAACAAGAAGCTATAGAAGAAGGATATGATGACGTCTTAATGCTTGATTACAGAGGATATATCGCAGAAGGCGCCGTAGCGAATATTTTCTTTGTAAAAAATAATAAATTAATTACACCAATTGCCGATTCAGCTCTAGAAGGTATCACAAGATCCACCATCATTGCACTTGCTAAAAATATAGGCATAGAAACTGAAGAACGCAGAATAATACCTGCAGATCTGCCGCAGTTTAGCGAATGTTTTATGACCGGCACTGCAGTCGAAGTAAAACCAGTAACTTCAATAACGCACAACAATAATAAAATACAATATAACAACAATATAATAACCTCACAGCTAGTCAAAGCTTATGGGGAATTAGTAAGGAAATAAATATATGACTCTATTCTCTGGACTTATAACAGCATTAATCACTCCATTTAAAAATTACTCAATAGATTTTGCATCACTTGATAAATTAATAAATCACCAAATAGAGGGTGGCATCAAATCTATTGTCATTGCTGGCAGCACTGGGGAGGCACCAACACTCTCGATGGAAGAATATGTAAGCTTGGTCAAAGCTGCAATCGAATCATCCCAAGGAAAGCTTAATGTCATAGCAGGGTGCAGCTCTAGCAGCACAAAAAATTCCGTAGAAATGGCCGTAGAAGCAGAGAAACTAGGCGCAGCAGGACTTATGTGCTCCCCTCCTCCTTATAACAAGCCAACTCAGGCAGGAATATATGAACATTTTAAAATGATTCATGATAATACTAGCATTTCAATCATGCTATATGCAGCTCCCGGTAGAACAGGCATAGATTTTACTGATGATACGATTATGAAATTAGCGGAGCTACCTCGAATAAAAGCTATCAAAGATTGCGGAGGGGATTTAGAACGCCCACTACGTATTATCAGCAAGCTTAGGGATAGCTTCAGCATATTATCCGGTGATGATCCTATAACTTTAAGTTATAACGCCCAAGGGGCCAAAGGGTTAGTTTCTCCTATATCTAATCTTTTCCCAAAAGAAATCAAACAAGTGCAAGATTTATGGGCAAATGGCAATCATGCTAAAGCTCTGGAATTACAGATTAAATTACTACCTTTATATAAAGCTTTATTTAGCGAAACTAACCCTATTGCTATCAAATACGCTGCATCCTTACTAGGGCTATGCGAAGCGGAGCTAAGGCTGCCACTTTGCCCACCAAGCTTAAATAACCAAAACAATATTGAAGCAGCTATAAATGAGATAAAAAGAACACTGAAATCATTCTAATCCATTTGTCACACTACTGAAAACTTGATTTTATCGTCTAAAGATAAGAAAATTGCATAATATGATACTAAACTAAAATCAATTATGTCAAAAAATAATTCATTCGAACGAAATCTGTCAACAAATAGTTTATTCGGACGAGATGATGAGGTTATTCAGTGGAATCTCGATCAGACTGTTCCGGACAAAGAACATGATCCCGCCTCTAAACTACAAAGAGACTCGGAATTAGCTTCCTTAATCTATGGCATTCGGACCAAGAAGGGTAAGGAAGAGGTTCAAACAAAACTACATGGCTACGAAATATTTTCTATTACAACCGACTCTAAGGAGAAAGAACTAAACAAAGGACGATTTCAAGCTGTAGCGGCAATAAATCGAGAAACAAAAGAAGTTGTTGTTATTACTGCCGGTACAAGATTACTTGACATTAAAAATCCTACTTACAAAGAGTTACAACATACTTTAGCAGACGCAAAGGATGATTTGCACCTTCTAATGGGATCTACCCCAAAAAAACTTAAAGCGGCAAAAACTCTGAATAAACGCATTTTAAAAGAATTAGGCGATAAGGTAGCGGACTACAAATTCCATTACACTGGCCATTCTCTAGGGGCTTTTATGTCAGATGTTGCGGCAACAGACATGGGAATACAACTACATCAAAAAGGCTTACTCACTAAAGGTAAAATTTCTACAGTAACTTTTGACAACCCAGGGGCCTATACATTAGTTAGGGATCAACTCAAAGAACTAAATCAACACGATAAAACTAAGGAAATTAAGCGACATAAAGCTGCTCTAAAAAAAATCTCTCAAAGCGACAACAACAAAATAAAAAAAGAAAATCAAAAACACAAAGACAAATTAAAAAAAATTGAACAAGAACGAGTCAAGCTGAACAAAGAATGGCGAGAAAAAGTTCAATATAAGGCTTTTAATAACCGCCCTAACTTTATCAACCAGAATGATAAGCAAGTTGGAGAGGAATTTATTATAGTCCCTAATAACCAGAAAGCGCGACGTGCTTTTTCGCAATGTATGAGTTGGGCGTCAAAAAGAGTACCATCCCAAGCTTTTAAAAAAATATTCAACTTCTTTTCTTATGGCTCTCTTACAGAGCAAGGCAAAGAGCATAAGATAGATAATTTTATCGATGTGCTCAAAAAGGAAGAAGGCGAACTATTATATGTCAAAAAAGGCTCTAAACATCCAGTTAGTTTAGACGATGCAGCATATAATATCAAACCACGCCCATATGATGCGGATCTATTCGTTAAATTAAAAAAGAAAATATCCCCGAGACCTGTGGGATCTAAGCCCCCACAACCTGATTATAGTATGACATTTAAAGATCCTAACACTAACAGCACCACCAGAATAGAATTTACTAAAGATGAATTATCTAGAGCGCGCAGGACCCCTACAAAGGTAGTAGATAAACAGAAGGCACCATCTACAAAAAGAAAAACAGCAAGAAAAATTCACCCTGTCAATCATCAAATACCCACAGAGGCAGCAGCAAATGTTACAACTCTAATGACAGAGCTCGCGGCTCATTTAAGCACCACTAATTCCAGCACGACGACGAAAAAAGCAAGAATAAAAAGCTCATTCACCAGATCGCCATAAAAATAATTAATTTAAGAAGTGGTAGCGAGAGAGGGACTTGAACCCCCGACACGCGGATTATGA
>CAYTBU010000020.1:0-8318 GCA_964436105.1 uncultured Rickettsiaceae bacterium
GTGCTTTTACGGTAAGCTCCCGCACTCGTACTCCAGCTGGTGGCAGAGGCCTTGGCCTTGCGCTGTGTAAGAAGGTGATAGATCTACATAAGGGCACAATCAAAGCTGAAAATAATCCTTCCAAAAAAGGCGTGAAGTTTACCTTTAAAATAGACCGCGCAGTGTAGCGCACGGTTTAAGTTGAGGTGGCTATATTCTACCCTCTAAAAACCAATCTAGCGCAGCTAAAATTTTATTTTTTAGCTGCTCAGTAATTTCATCATCTATATAACTTGCATGAAGAGCATCACTTGGCTTTATGATAATTAAATCAAGGTTTGCACGCATCTTATTATCGTTCTGATCAGGCTCAGCTATAACACCGATATCTGTTGTTGTATCATCTGCTTCAAACATAAGCACTGAGAGAGGCAACTGGGGTCTTAATTTTGCTCTTCTTGCGTCAAATAAAACCAGGGAACGAACCATCTTTGGATATAATCCAGCAAAATATTTCGCAATATCACCACCATTTGAATGACCACCAAGTATAAAATTATCCAGGATAAGAGGTAGTTTTTGTTGTTTCAATTGTGATATAGCTAAGAGAATGTTAGCTTCCGCACGTATGTATAAATGCCGGCGCGCTTCATCTTGAATTGCTTTTGGATCAACGGTCTCCAGGCCATCATTATCACCAAGAATATCGTGCTGCACCGTAATAAAAGCATAACCCTTAGTAGTAAAATATTCTGCCAAATAAGTGTACTTCTTGAAAAACAGCTCTTCTTTTTTAATATCTTCTTGCCCTTGATACCCCGGACTAAAAATTACTGTTGGTAGCAGACTGTCTAATGTTTCAGAGAGATAAACAGCAACAGGAACATGCCTTTTACGTGATTCATCATAAAAATCAAAATAGAGTGTTTTCATATATTAACAATTATTTACTCTTAATTTAACCAGAACTTCTGCCAATATGCGCTAATGCCTGAGGCGTAAGCACCCGCCCCCTAGGCGTGCGCTGCACAAAACCTATTTGCAGCAAATATGGCTCAATTGTTTCTTCAATAGCATCACGTTGTTCTGCTAAAGCTGCAGCTATAGTCTCGACGCCTACAGGACCACCATCGTAACTACCAGCAATGAAGTTCAAATAACGAAAATCGTTACTATCAAGACCGACTGAATCCACCTCTAATTTATCAAGCGCAAAGGCAGCAACTCCAGCATCTATAACCTCACTTTGCCTTACTGAGGCAAAGTCCCTGACTCTTTTCAGTAACCGCAATGCTATTCTTGGGGTACCACGAGAACGCCTTGCAACCTCTTCGGCTCCTTCGTCATCGATTATGCTACCTAAAAGATTTGCACCCCTAGTAATGACTGATTTTAATTCAAGCGAACTGTAGAAATTTAACCGAAGTGGGATACCAAAACGATCCCTTAAAGGGTTGGATAAAAGCCCGAGTCTGGTGGTTGCTCCAACTAAGGTGAATTTAGGCAAGCTAATGCGTACAGAACGCGCTGCTGGCCCCTCACCTATTATGATATCAAGAGCATAATCCTCCATCGCGGAATATAACACTTCTTCTACCGGAGTACTTAAACGATGAATCTCATCAATGAATAGAACATCATTCTCTTGCAGATTAGTGAGCAAAGCAGCTAAATCCGCAGCTTTTGAAATAGCCGGCCCCGAAGTGGATTTAATATTCACTCCCATCTCTTTTGAAATGATATAAGCAATCGTCGTCTTGCCAAGACCCGGTGGGCCGTATAACAGCGTATGATCTAAAGGCTCAGAGCGCTTTTGCGCTGCTTCCATAAAAATAGATAGATTAGATTTCAAATGATGTTGCCCAATAAAATCACGCAAATAGCTAGGACGCAACGAAAATTCATTATCTTGGGATTGCACCTCCCCTGTCAGCAAATCATGAGTCATCTGTTAGACCTCTTTTGAAGCGCAAGGCGAATCAAATTATCAATCGTAATATCAGGATTTTCTTGCATAATACTACCAACCATTGATATTACCTCAGAGCGATTAATGCCCAGATTAATAAGCGCCGAGATCGCGTCGCTACTCATTGCATTATCAACCCCAACTCTTGGACTAGCCGGAGCGCTATTGTAGCTAAATATTTTACCTTTTAATTCTACAATAATACGCTCAGCAAGTTTTGGGCCAACCCCAGATACAGACCTGAACAACTCTTTGTCTTTATTATCAATCGCATTTTGTAATTCCGAAGGAGCAAAAGTGGATAAAATAGTAAGCGCCATACGCGTTCCAATACCATTTACTGATTGCAATAAAATAAATGAATGTTTTTCTTCTGCACTACTAAAACCGAAAAGATGTATATGATCTTCTCTTACATGAGTCTCAATTAAAAGCGCAGCGGCCTCTGATTCTTTAAGTTGCATCATGGTTTTACGAGAACAAAAAACCATATAACCAACACCAGATACGTCAATTATTACATGGTCTTCTGCTACGCAGTCTATGATACCTTTTAATTTTCCAATCATAATTTTATTTCGTACTTCTTACACTCCTGTTATAATAACACCCTCTTTATTTAAAGCAAATTCTATTGATGAAAAACAGATCATTACTACTAGCATTTCTTGCAAATATTATACAATATTACGACTACGCCCTCTTTGGCCTATCAGCATCGATGCTCACTAAATATTACATGCCTCATAATGATGCTTCAAAAAACATGATGACATTCTTTGGCATCATGAGTGTTGCCGTAATTATGCGCCCCATAGGCTCTATTATTTTTGGCTATCTGGGAGATAGAAAGGGGCGATCTATTGTGCTAAGAACCTCAATATTTCTAGCCTCTATCTCTACATTACTAATTGGCATCATTCCAACGAATAACGACGTACTATCAACATCTCTACTCATAATCGCTAGAATGATTTTTATGACTAGCCTTGCTGGAGAGATTGATGGAGTACGTATATATGTTGCTGAAACTATTGGCGCAAAAACTGAATTTCTAGGCAATGGTGTGGTGTCTGGCTCATCACAAATTGGCGTTTTATTAGCAACATTTACTTATTTCCTTTCATCACATAGCACCTTTCCAGAATATTATTGGAAGATCAATTTCATTCTAGGCGGCACTTTAGGATTAATATTATGCTATTTTAGTAGCCATATCAGCGAAAGCATAGAATTCAGAAAAAAGGATGGACTAGAAGCTGGCAATCTAAGACAAAATTTACCAATATTACTTTATGGCACCATCGTCAGCGGATTTATTGGAGGAGTGTATCATTTTCAAATTATATTCTTGAGTACTTATTTAACGTCGGCAACAATGCTATTAAAACAAGATCTGATGAATATAGTAAATATCATAAGCATCTCATTATACATTCTATCAGCCGTTGTATCAGGATATATTGCCGATAAATACCCCCCTAAGAAACAAATAATTATCAGCCTGGTTCTTACAATTATTTGTACTATCACGAACGCCCTATTAATGACTAAAAACCAAATAAATCTCCCATTACTAATATTTACTACAATATTAATAACCTTCTATTCTGTGCCATTACAAATCATATTAAAACGCAGAATGCCTATAGAAAACAGACTAAAATTATTCAGCCTCTCGCACTCTCTTGGATCATTGATATTTTCTTCTTCATCTACTTTGATTGCAAGCTGGCTATGGCACATAACGCAAATACCCTTTGCGCCAATGATTTATATGGTAATGATGTCAGGAATTTTGCTTATTGCTGTGATACCACTTCGTCATAACGAGGCGCTTTAGCGCTGTGGTTATCCAGTTATATATTCATTATTGTTGCACCGCGTGCTTGCAGGTGAGCGCGTTTAAACACGCTGTTTTTTAGACTTTAAAGTAGAACGCTTTTTCTTGCTGGCAATCATTTTATTCTTAGCCATAGAAACTTTAGTCACTTTAGGCGAAGGCGCTGAAGCTAACTTTGTTTTTATCTTAGGCGCCACACCGAAATGCCTATCTAAAAGAGCCATCATTTTATTATCTCTGAGCTGACCACTCCTACCACCAGTAACAACGCCAACCAAAGCTTTATCACCCCTTGAAGCAGTAGTGATAAGATTAAAACCCGCTGGCCCTGTAAAACCAGTCTTTAAACCTTCGGCTCCTGCGTATTTCTGCATAACTCTATTATGACCGTTAATAGTTTGCCCTTTAAACACAAAACTTGTCTTAGCAAACAAAGTATAATACTGAGGAAAATCTCGTTTTAACGCTAAAGTCAATTTAGCAAGATCAATTGCTGTGGTTTTTTGCTCAGGATGATGCCAACCAGAAGCATTACGGAAAGTAGTGTCGCGCATTCCAAGATCCTGCGCGCGCTTTGTCATAATTTTGGCAAAATGATCTTCTGAATTTCCACCAATAGCTTCTGCAAGCACTACAGCAGCGTCATTCGCTGATTTTACAATTAAACCCATCACAGCATCGTGAACCATAATATGCTCGCCTTTTCTAAGGCCAAGTTTAGAGGGGCGCATATTTTCAGCACGAGCAGATACTGGAATTTCTTGATACATTGAAAGCTTGCCTTGCTCCAAAGCTTCAAATGCTAAGTAAAGAGTCATCACTTTAGTTAAAGAAGCGGGGTAAATCTTGAGATGAGCATTTTGTGCATGAAGAACCTTGCCTTGCTCCATATCAATTACTAAACTTGTTTCTGGGGGAGCTACGTATGAACTAGCAGCTTTTTTAGGGGATTTAGAAGCTTTAGATTTAGCCGCTAAAGCATCGAATACCGAAATATTGAGCAAGCATAATGAGAGAAAAATGACTTTATAAAGAGACTTCATATTTTAAATACCTACCCAACAATGCAATTTTAACATTGTAACGAAATAAATTAAATAATAACAGCAGTTTGTTATATAATTGTTAAGATATATGATATATTCGATATTTTAGCAACATACAAGAGAAATTTACATTTTTTTCCCTTATAACCCTAATAAATATCAGCAAAACTGAACACCATAATAGTTCATAGATCATCTTGCCTCATGATAGACAGATTTATTATAAAAGGTCAATAGCATTCATAACCATTTTACAACCCAGAATATTGTCGATAATATTGCGTTTCCTTATTCTCATAAAAGAAAATTATAATTTTTATTTATTATACTACACTTCATAACTCATTAGATAAATAGGTTTCGACAATTTTGCTACGATGATACATTTTATTTTGCTACAATTATAAGTTGAAAATTAATTTCCTATCTTATCACAAAACAAATCGTTTAAGATTATCCTTAAGGCTAGCTGTACTATTGCCCTAGCTCATATAAATTAATATTCACGAGGAACATATGCCTAAATTTACTCCAAAACACTTACATTCAGATACACTTAGTAAAATGACTAAATCACTAAAAAAACATTTTGATCAACTCGGAGATAAGATTGAAGACAAAATCAACGATATCGATGTAAAAGAAGTAAAAGAAGCAGTAATGGATTTTACAGCGCCAATAGTAGTTTCAATAGCTAATATTGGCAAAGCTGTAATTGAAAATATTATTACACATCGCATCAATAAAGATAAAAACATGACAGATGCTCAAAAAGCATCAGCTATTGCAGCGCTTGATTTAGCTCTAGAACAAAGTGCTAGTCTATTCTTTACTAACTACGAAGAATTATTCGAAAAAGTTACTGGCAAAACTTTTGACCTTGCTGATGATCCAGATCTAGCAGCTCAGGAAGAAGCCATTGCAGACCAAATTGCACATGGACGTTTTGACGCTGGCGACATTAAAGACTTCGCTCAAGATTTAGGAAAGGTGGCGATAGAAAATACTGATGCTTCTGATGCTTTAACTGATGCCGTTAAAACAGCTATCGATGGCAAACCAGCTGATTTAATAGTAGAAGGCGCATCAATAGTAACAGATGGTGCTAGTGATAAGATCTTAACTACAGAAGACGTTGCCGGAGTTTTACATGGCAATACCGATGATATGCTAGATATAGCAGAAAAAGTCGCTTCTGAAATCACAGATGGTAAAAGCGATATATTGTTTGGTGTACTAACCGGAGACCAAGCTTCAGGCGCTACTACTACGGCTGAAGAAGTTGCTGATACTCCATTAGTAGGTGAAACTGCTTAATAGCTATTTTGTTCGTCATGGCGAGGAGCCCAAAGCTCCTTCGCCATCCAATTTATTGTCTTTATTTTTTACTGGATAGCGGGCGCCCCGCTCGCTATGATGGATTTCTCCATCCCCGCCCTGGCGGCGGTTAAGAACAACTTCCTCGCCTCAGGCTCTTTTCCCCGCAGCACGTAACGCTGAAAGAAATAGAGCAACAAATCTGATAATTCATTCAACTCTTCAATGTTTTGTGGTTCCTCTCCGGTTAAGGCGCATGATGGTAGTTTTAATAATTTATCTTTATAACCCTCTCCCGCTTCCAGTGAAACCGCCCGTGCAGACTTTGGCGAAACATAAATTAAATTTTTGGCACTACCAGTAGCAGCGCAGCTACGTAAATCAAGCCCATAGCCAGATTCTTCTAGAATTTTTCCTTCCATATGAGCATAATCCATGAAGCTAAAAGCTTTGGCGCTAGAGCGAATATATTCCTCTAAAGATTTAAAAAATTCAGGATGAGGAACTCGTTCCTGAAAAGAATACAGAAGCATAGTCACTAAACTACTAAGAGCATAAAGTTTAATTTTACTATGCATAAAATGCGGACTGGCAAAGATTAGCTCGCATCTAGCGCTACCCATATTTTCGTCTAGCCTTGAATTCCAGAAAAAATCTACAATATTACCAATTTGATAAATATGAGAATTTTTGCCCGCTATATTCTTCACAAAAGCACTATAAATTCCATGTTCTTTAGTAAAAAAATGCACAATGGCCGATTGCTCCTGTAAGGGCTTTTTAGCAATGATAATAGCCACATCTTTAATACGCATTTTATTTAAAAACCTTGAGTTTATAGTGAAAATTTACTAATGTTAGCACAGTCCTTTAATATAACTAGTAAAATGCAGATTATCAAATTTAAAGACGCAGAGCCGCAAATAGATAAGGGCGCCTATATCAGCCCTGGCGTATCGATTATTGGAGATGTGCGCATTGGCAAGCGATCTAGCGTTTGGTTTGGCAGCGTGCTGCGCGGAGATGTTGCGCCAATTACCATAGGCAAAAATAGCAATATCCAAGATGGGACAATTATTCACACTTCAAGATTTAATGGCTCCACCGAAATAGGTGATAATGTGACGATCGGTCACAGGGCGATAATCCACGCCTGCCAACTGATGGATCATGCTTTCATCGGCATGGGGGCTATTGTGATGGATAAAGCAATTATTGAACCATTTGCTTTGGTAGCTGCCGGCGCGATCGTTACCAATGGTAAAACGGTCAAGACAGGACAACTATGGGCAGGATCACCAGCCCGCTACGTAAGGGACCTAAGCGAGGCAGAACTGGCCCATATCAAAGAATCTGCAAAAAATTATGCAGAACTGGCAGAGGAATATTTGAAGAGATAGAGCAATAACTATTCATACCAGCTTTAGGCTAACATCCATCAAAGGAACCAACCCGGACTTGATTGGACTGGCCCGCATGGTTAAGTGTTTTCGTCATGGCGAGGAGCCTTTAGCTCCGTCGCCATCCAGTTTTTTATCTTTATTTTTTCTGGATCCACGTCACCCCCTCTAAGACCTACTCTTGGATGACGGTATCTATTGCAGCATGACTCTCTACTTCTGACATTGATACCCCTGCTCTACAAAATCTAGCGGATTAACCACGCGGTCTTTAATGATTACCTCAAAATGCAAATGTTCGGCCGTTGAATTACCAGTGCAACCCTGCAAAGCAATTTTCTGACCACGAACCACATGCTCACCCTTTTTCACAAACATCTTGCATAAATGGGCATATTTTGTTTTAAAATGATGACCATGATTAATCAGCAAAGTTTTACCATATCCATTTTGATTATTAGCACTGACTACATGGCCACTAGCCGCTGCATAAATAGGTGCAGCTTTATGAGAGGCAAAATCCACGCCCGAATGAAATTTATATTCTTTGGTAATAGGATGCTTTCTCATACCAAATGGACTAGTAATGCTAGATGACCCTTGTGGAAAGAAAATTGGCACGCGCTCAGCTAGATGATCAATATAACTAAGCTCCTTTAGCGCATTGTGATTAGTTTCTAAATTAGCAAAAGCATCAAACTCAGCATCATCCGGCTCCAGCTTCCTAATCTCTGAACTAGTAAAAATACTGTATTTATCCTGCA
>CAYTBU010000020.1:8328-11438 GCA_964436105.1 uncultured Rickettsiaceae bacterium
CCTGCAATTTCATAAGGCTAGTTTTCAACATTGCTATCTTATTTTGCGCCCTGGCCTCTAGCATATGTTGTTTAGCAATTTTAGGCAGAATTTTATTGATCAACCGCGCATTAGCGCTAGGATTATTAATTACATTGGCATAATCTTTGAAATATAGACATTTAGCGCTAGCAATACCGGTCAAATCATATTTTGCAATAGTAGCGCCTGTATCAACGTTATATTCCTTTTTAACTGCCGAAGTAATATTAGCAATCAATTTCTGACTTTGATTATGCCCCGCGCAACCAGAAAGAAAGAAAAGAAAAATGAGAATAAAATAATGCAATCTCATATCACTAAAGCTTCATGAATAATTTTCAGCACTAACTCAGTTTGATCTTCTGGCACCATAATACTAATTTTAATTTCCGAACTCAGCATCATTAAAATTTTGATATTATTTGTATTAAGAAGTGAAAAGATTGTACTAAATAAACAAGGATTGTTTTTTAGGCCAAAACCAATTACAGAAACAAAAGCAGCATCAGTTCTTATTTTATATGACGCGCCCATTTCATCTAAAATCTTTTTAGCAATCTGTACGTCGCTCAAAGGTATAATAATTAAAATATTACCATCACCTTCGCGCTGCATAATGTCTATATGCACATTACCATCAGCTAACTGAGATAGTAAACCATCAAGGTTTTTTAGATCTTCGATTTTAATATATAAACAGGCAATATTTTTATTATGAGCTATGCCTGTAATTTTATCTCGTTCCATAATATCACTTTGTTTGGTTATCATTGTACCAGGGCCGTCAGAAAAAGAAGATAGCACTCTAATAGGAACATCATACCTCATCCCTATTTGCACCGCTCTTGTATGCAAGACCTTTGCTCCCATAGAAGTAAATTCTAACATCTCCTCATAGCTCAAAATATCAATTTTTTTTGCCTTACTTACAAGACGAGGATCAGTTGTAAACACCCCCTCAACATCGGTATAAATATCACAGCGCTTTGCTTTTAAGCCAGCAGCAATAGCAACAGCCGTAGTATCTGAACCACCACGGCCTAAAGTAGTAAGTTTATTACTAGCGTTAACTCCCTGAAATCCTGCAACAATTGGCACAATGTCGTCATCAATATATCGATGTAACAACGATACATCAACATCATTAATAAGTGCTTTTGAAAAACTACTATCCGTTTTAATAGGCAATTGCCATGATAATACTGAATGAGCGCTAATACCCCTTTGTTGCAAAGCAAGCGCAAGTAATGCCGCAGTGACAATTTCTCCACTACTTAAAGCAACATCATATTCGGCTAAATTGCTCTGCACGCTTAAATCAGAAACTGAAGCGCAATAATTAGCAAGTTGGTTAGTTACGCCAGCCATTGCCGAAACCACTACTACGACTTTATTACCTTCAGCCCTCGCTGCTATAATCTTATCAACAATCTTTTGAATTCTTATAACATCGGCAACTGAAGTCCCACCAAATTTTTGTACAATTATTGACATTAATGCGCTAGTATTATGGCTAAAGAAAGATTATATCATTAAGGATGTTATGGGGAAACAAGAAAATATGGATCAATCGACAATAGATGATGCTGAAGTAAACAAATTTAGCAAGCTAGCACAAGAATGGTGGGATCCAGAGGGGCCTTTTCGCACTTTGCATCAAATTAACCCTATCAGATTATCATATGTTAAAGATAAAATAGTCCAACATTTTGGCTCATTCAAACCAAGTTTAAATATTATTGATATAGGTTGCGGCGGCGGGCTGATATCCGTACCTTTAGCAAAATTAGGGGCTAACATCACCGGTATAGATGCAAGCTTAGAGAATATAGAAACAGCCAAATTCTATGCTAAGGATTTAGGATTAGAAATCAATTTTTTATGCGGAGCGGCGGAAGATCATCAAGAAAAATACGATGTCATATTATGCCTTGAGGTTATCGAACATGTATCAAGCCCTGAATTTTTTATCGAGTCGATCAAAAAATTACTAAAGCCAGGTGGGATGATGATTATTTCAACAATTAATCGCACTCCTAAAGCTTACTTAAGCGCAATCATAGGGGCAGAATATATCTTAAACTGGGTGCCACGTGGCACCCATGAGTTTAATAAATTCCTTAAACCATCTGAGCTATCACAGATGTTAAATAAAAATGACCTACAGATCAAAGAACTAAAAGGGCTAGGACTAGAACTCATCACTCAAAATTGGAAGCTCTGTGACGATATCAAAGTTAATTATTTCGCTTATATCGCTGAATAATCATTACACTGCGCGCTATACTGCCCTGGATCTTTTACCCCATTCTCAGCAAAGGCCCTCAGCCTAGTAAGGCAAGAGTGGCAAGTACCGCAAGCAACACCTTCAGGGCTTGGGTCGTAGCATGAAATAGTATTAGCATAATTAACATTGCGCTTTAATCCTTCAGCGACGATCTGGGTTTTAGTCATCTCAATGATTGGGGTATGTATATTCATCTTAGCGCCAGTTACGGCAGCAGCAGTCGCAAGATTCGCCATCTGCTCGAAAGCTTTAATATACTCAGGGCGACAATCAGGATAATTAGCGTAATCGCTAGCATGTACCCCGATAAAAATATCATTACTGCCTATAACTTCAGCATAAGCAAGCGCGTAGCTTAAAAAGATAGTATTACGCGCAGGAACATAGGTCACGGGTATATTATCACCCAAATCATCTGCGCTATTATATTTGGGTACGTCGATGTCATCATCAGTTAAAGCAGAACCACCAAAAGCCCTAAGGTCTAAATTTACGATTTTATGTGACTTAATCGGGAAATCTCGAAGCAAGATTTTTACCTTATCAAGCTCTGGCTTATTACGCTGAGAATAATTAAAACTGAGCGCATATACTTCATATCCTTGCTCTAAAGCCATAGCAAGAACGGTTGATGAATCAACGCCACCGCTGACTAAAATGACCGCTTTTTTTACCATGATATTACCTATTCTATATCTAATATTTTATGTAGTTGAATGGATAATCTATAACCATTTTTTATTGCAAGATCCATCGCATAATTTCTATTCGCTAAATTTTTTGCCTCATCCTGTTCATCCAT
>CAYTBU010000020.1:11538-19709 GCA_964436105.1 uncultured Rickettsiaceae bacterium
AATGACTACAGATCTCACCAAAATTTGCATTACTATATCATATATAATGCAATACGAAAATAAGCAATTTTGTAAAAACTTACCTAAGCTTCAAAGAAGATAGTCCAATAAGAGCAAAGATAACGGCCAGGATCCAAAATCTGATCACGACCTTAGATTCGCTCCATCCTTTTTGCTCAAAATGATGATGAAGGGGCGCCATTCTAAAGATTCTTTTACCACCAGATACTTTAAAGTAATACACTTGAATAATCACCGACAAAGTTTCGATTACAAAAAGCCCGCCGATAATGGCAAGCACAATTTCATGTTTACTAATCACGCTAATAGTACCAATAGCACCACCTAAGGATAGGCTGCCCGTATCACCCATGAACACTTCAGCTGGCTGAGCATTGTACCACAAAAAGCCAAGACTAGCGCCAATGATAGCACCACATAATATGGTGAGCTCACCGATATTATGAATATATGAAATTTGTAAATAATTAGCATAAATACTATTACCGGCAAGATAACATATAAGGGCAAAGCAAGCAGCGACAATAGCAATCGGCACAATAGCAAGACCGTCTAACCCATCGGTCAAATTAACAGCATTTGATGATCCCACGATCACGAATGCAGCAAATGGCACATAAAACCAACCTAAATCTAAGACTAGATTTTTAATGAATGGGAATACTAATTCCCGATGCCCAGCATAATGCTGAATCAAAACAACCGCTACCAGAGTTACGAGCAATTGCACCAGCAATTTCACCCTACCAGATACGCCTTTATGATTATTTTTAATCACTTTAAGATAATCATCTATAAAACCCAAAATACCAAAACTTAGCATCACAAATAACACGATCCAAATATATGGATTTCTAAGATCTGCAACCAACAACGCCGTAATAAAAACAGAGCCAATTACAATAAGCCCACCCATAGTAGGAGTGCCCTTTTTTAATATATGACTTTCAGGACCATCATCACGAATTGGCTGCCCAAATTTCTGGCAATTACGTAGGTAGTTAATAATACAAGGACTGAATACTAGGCAAAGCGTCAAAGATATAATCACACTAAGTAAGGTACGAAAGGATATATAATGCAATAAGTTAGCTAAATGATTCTGATTCACATAGGGTAAAATTAAATTATACAACATGGCCGCTACTATTTTTATTGGTTAAAAATTCTACTACAGAAGAAAGGTTCATACTATTTGATCCTTTGAGTAAAATCACACTTGGTTCTTTAATTAGGGATATGATTTCTGCTTCAAGCGAAGCAACGGAGTCAAAATGCTGACAATCTATTTTAGTTTTTAGCTCATTATGCAAATGACGCATTAGATCTCCAACAGTATATAAATGCTTTATCCTAGCGCCAATCACAAATTCTGCTAAATCTTTATGATATTTTATTGCATCACTCCCTAACTCTTTCATATCAGCAAGGATTGCTATCTTGTTTAAAGAAGCAATATCTTTTATTGCGATTAAAGAACATTGCATAGAGCTTGGGCTGGCATTATAAGAATCATCAATCAATATGCATGCATGCTTATTGATCGTCACTTTAATTTTCCGCCCACGCCCTTCTACTGGTAATATATTCTCTAAAGATGCAGCAGCTTTATTGAGATCTAGTTTCAATAAAGAGGCTATCAATAAACCGGAAGCAATATTCCCTGCATGATGCCGTCCGACAAGCCCTGAGGTTAAATTTAGCTCCCTACCCTCAATAATAAATTGCATCTTCGATTCAAAACCATCTGATTCATAGCTCGTCAAATAAATATCTGCATTATCATTGCTTCCAAAAGAATGGATATTTTTTGTTTTAATGATCTGACGGCAATATTCATAATAAGGATTATCCGCATTTAAAATCGCTATTCCATCACTATCCATGCTAGAGAAAATTTCACATTTTTCATCCGCAATTTCTTCGACTGAATTAAAATACTCAATATGGACGGGCAAAACATTAGTAATCACAGCAATTTCCGGCCTTACTAATGCGGCTAAAGGACGAATTTCACCCTTGTGATTCATTCCCATCTCACATATAGCATATTCTGCGTCATCTGGCATGGATGCTAGATTAAGAGGAACGCCTAAATGATTATTAAAATTCCCTCTACTAACAAAAGTGTTACCAAAACCTTGCAGCATTCGAGCAAGCATTTCTTTAGTAGAAGTCTTACCAACACTACCTGTAACTCCAATAAATTTTGCTTTTGATTTAGATCTTTTATATTTGGCCATCTTAAGCAAAGCGTCATTAGTATTTGGAACTAATATAACTTTATCTAGATTAACATCACCTGGGGATTTTTCAGCTATGATGCAAGATGCCCCTCTCCTAAGAGCATCATTGATATAATTATGACCATTACCCAATGCTATAAAAATATCTCCTGCAGATAAATCAGAAGAATTAAAATGCACCACATTACCACTAGCTTTCGTATCTACTCCAAGGGCTTCAGTTAAAGCAATAGAGGACCAAATACTCATTTCTTCCCCGCTAAATATTTTCTAGCTACGAGCGCATCATCAAAAGGATATTTTGTTTTACCTATAATTTGATAATCCTCATGTCCTTTACCGGCAATCAATAAAATATCACCTTTTTGCATTTCTTCTATCGCATATTTTATGGCCTCTTCTCTGCCCGCTATTTGCACTTCATTTATAGCGTTAGAGACCACGTCACGCCTAATCTCAGCCGCATCTTCCGTGCGTGGATTATCGTCTGTAATCACTACAACATCACTAAGACGGCTTGCAATTTCGCCCATGACAGGACGCTTCGTCTTATCTCTATCCCCACCACAGCCAAATAACGTAAACAATCTTCCTTCTGCAAGACCAGCCAGCTCTGTGATAGATTTTTCTAATGCATCGGGAGTATGCGCATAATCGATAAAGACATGATAATAACCATCTGACACTCTCTCTAATCTACCTTTTGCAGCCTGAAGCTTTGCAAGAGTTGATAGAATGAGGTTAAAATCCATCTTACTAACGGACTCTATCATCAATGCTGCAATTAAAAGATTAGTTGCTTGAAAGCTACCTAATATTGGGGTCTTAAAATTGTAAGACTTTCCTGCATATAAGAAATCTATCTCTTGGCCATATATACTTTGACTGATAGAGTTGATTTTGACGTCACCGTCAGAGCCTACAGAGATAACTCTACGACCATGATCAGTAATATAATTCCTGATAGATTCATAATCTTGCATATCAGAATTTAAAACGGCAAGCCCCCCGGGCATCAAATTCTCTGAGAATAATTTCAATTTTGCAAGTTTGTAATCTTCAAAAGTTTTATGATAGTCTAAATGATCATGACTAAGACTAGTAAAACCAGCCGCCTCAACGTCAATACCATAAATACGCTTCTGATCCAAACCATGACTCGAAGCCTCAAAAGCGAAATAATCTACCTCAGACTCTGCAAGTTTTGCCATAATCTTGTACATACTGACGAGATCTGGCGTCGTAAGCTCTGGCACTATATTTTGCAGTTCTGATGTAAGCTTTTGATCAGTAAGCTGCAATCCCATCGTGCCAACGGAAGCAGCGCTAAGGCCGAGTAATTCAGCAGCTTGCGTAAAATAATGTACTACAGATGTTTTACCATTCGTCCCCGTCACAGCTACCTTATGAGCCGGAACTTTGGGATAGAAAAATTTAACCGCTTCGGCTAATGCTAGCCTAACATCCCCCACTAAACAAACAGGCACTATAGCAACTACGTCAGGGTTATCAGTCACAATTAACTTAGCACCATTTTCTATTGCCTGATTGATATGAGGGATAGCAGTATTATTCATTACGAAGAAAGCGCCGCTTAAGCTCGCACCTCGAGAATCAATTGTAATATTATTAATAGCGAGATTTTGTATCATCTCTAACATATCATGTTTCTGCATCAATCTGAAAATCCACCTCTAACTGTTCTTGTACTGCCGCGTCATTTTCATCATATGGCTGCATTCCATACAGCGCTGCCATTCTAGATAAAATTGCGCCTGTTGCTGGCGTAGCGTTCCAGCCCGCGGTCGCGAAACCAAAGCTAGCTTTAGTACCCTTAGGACTATCTAGCATAACAAATACCACATATTTTGGATCCACAGCTGGCATCACTCCAAAGAAAGATGACATCCTGCGATTGTTAACATATTTCTTGCCCTCACGCATGTTTGCTGTACCAGTTTTTCCTCCAACAAGGTAACCTGGAACTTCAGCCTTTCTACCAGTGCCATGGGCAACAACAAGACGAAGCAATTTACGCATAGCATCAGAAGTATTAGGCTGCAACACCTGCGTTCCGGGCTTATCAACGCTAGATTTTACCACTTTTAATGGATGCATAACCCCGCCATTTACGATTGGAATCATCGCTTGTACGAAATGCAACGGACTAATCGAAATTCCATAACCATAAGACATAGTAGTGAGGCTAATGTCACTCCAATCCCCTTGCTTAGGATATAATGGACTACCACGTTCAGCGATCTCTATTTGAATTGGATCAAGCAATCCTAATTTTTTATAATATGATTTGATATTACTGCTACCAATTTCAAGAGCAATTTGAGTTACACCAATGTTAGACGAATGTAGGAAAATATCACCAACACTATGCCACCCTTCAGCTTTATGATAATCTTTAACCTGAAAATTGGCCACCCTTAAATTACTGAGATTATAAGCATCATGAAGAGTAATAGTATTAGTATCAAAGCCAATGGCCATAGTAATACATTTCATTACTGAACCTAGCTCATAAATACCTAAGCTTGCGCGGTTAAAAAGCTGCTCCACGGAGGCTTTCGAAGGATTATGAGGATCGAAATCTGGCTTACTGACCATAGCAATAATCTCGCCAGTTCTAGGATCAGCTACTATTCCAATACCACCATTAGCATCAAACTCTTTAATTACTTTATCGAGCTCTTCAGCGACTATATTCTGCACCCTCACATCAATAGTAAGTTCTAGCGCTTGGTCTTCAGTCCCTGGCACTACTACAGAATGATGAGATAACAATTCGTCATAGGTCCTCTCAAGGCCAGCTAGACCCTTTCCATCACGCCCAACATGCCCTAAAAGATGAGAAAGCAACGGACCGTAAGTATAAAGTCTGCGTTCTTCAGTTTCAAAATATAGCCCAGCGACACCAAGATCATGAAGCCCCTGCTGCTCTTTTGGAGTTAAATCACGCTTAATCCAAACAAATGTCCTACCCGGCTGCTTTAATTCGCTTAGTAACTTTTTCTTATCTAAACCAGAGACAATTTTACTCATCTTTTCAATATCTTTCTCGATATTGATCATATGGCTTGGATTCACAAAAGCCGATGCTGCTGGAATATTCACGGAAAGCAAATTACCATTACGATCGACAATCTCTTTACGCGACTTACCTTTTAACGCATAATGCTTTGCAGCACTAGAATGACTTAAAGAAACAGAAAGCAATCTATAGCCAATGCTCATAAAGAAGAAACTAAATGCAAAAGCAACTATAGTAAGGCGAAGATAAACAGACTTTTGACCATTATCCCAGTGAGTAAGGCTTGGTCCAATATTAGAAGATAGGCTTTTTAACCCTAATGACACTCTTAAAAATAACTTATTAATTAAGCGCATTTCTACCTTTTGTGCGACACTGTCGTTAAATAATTACTATTACGATGTTTATAACGCCACGACACTTTCTTCAGCGCCTTTGCAATTTGTTCTGTTTTAGCCTGTGCTATTACTTCATCCGCCTTCTCTTCTACCAGCAAAGGATCCTTGATCATCTGATCAGTCTTGATGCTTGCAAGACCTAGATATTTTTCAGCTAAAGATCTGAGGCGATTTGGCGATTGAAGATAAGAATTTTCTGCTTTTAAAATATTAATACTAGAACGTTCTTCATTAATTTGCTTAGTTAAATCTGCGAACTGATAGCTAAGATCATTGACCTGCCCCTTAATCGCAAAAAGCGAATAACCTGCAACAAAAATGGTCAAAATACCTAAACGAGTTACTAATCTACCTTCCATAGCTTTCTCCTACTTTAATTGCTGCTCTAAGTTTTGCCGACCTAGAACGAGGATTGCGTTTAATTTCAGCATCACTAGTATGCACGGCTTTTCTCATCAAAAGTTTATAAGGAGCACCATATGCTGGAATATCCTTAGCATATTTAGAACGAGCCACTGGTTTCTCGGTTTTCTCTTGAAAATATCTCTTCACGATACGGTCTTCTAGCGAGTGAAAAGTTACCACCACTAAACGGCCCCCATCTTTTAGCATATATTCTGATTGCTCTAAAAATCTCTCCAAAGCGCCCATTTCATCATTCACCCAAATGCGTATTGCTTGGAAGGTTTTAGTTGCGGGGTCAATCTTACCAGGGCGATAGCCTATAGCTTTTCTTACGATTTCTGCAAGCCTTGCCGTAGTTGTAATGGGCTCTTTTTCCCGCTCTGTTATAATGCGGCTAGCAATTTTTCTAGAAGCCCTTTCATCGCCATATTCAAAAATGACCCTAGCAATCTCAAATTCATCAGCGCTATTCACAAAATCTGCAGCAGTTGGGCCTGAAGCGCTCATTCTCATATCTAAAGCACTATCACGCATAAAAGAAAAACCACGTTCTGCTTGGTCAAGCTGCATGGAAGAGACCCCTAAATCCAAAACAATTCCATCAACCTTTTGCCCCTGCAAAATACCCTCTATTTCAGAAAAATTCCTTGAATGGAAAGTAACGCGACCCGGATATTCCTTGTCTAAAACATCAACATATTTCTTCACAGATGGATCTTGGTCAATAGCGATTAATTTTGAATTATTATTATTCAATATTGCTCCGCTATAACCACCGGCGCCAAAAGTACAATCCACATACACTTCATCATCTTTAATAGATAGTGCGGTGAGAACTTCATCTAGCATAACCGGTACGTGATCCATATTGCTCCTATATATTTTTAAGTAAGTTACGATTATTTTGCGCGATCAATTTAGCTTTAGCTAAATGATCTTCTGCCGCAGCTGGATTCCAAATTTCAAAAACAAGCCCTTTACCAATAAAAGTAACTTGATCGGTAAGCGAGGCATATTCCATTAAATGTTTAGGAAGCACAATTCTTCCCTCACCATCCATGCCAAGCTGGCTTGATTCACCAAGGATGATAGTTTCAAAAGCATCACGCTCTTCAGAATAAGGGTCAAGACTTTGAATGATCTGACTTAATTGCTCCAAACGCTCTATAGAGCAAGCTTCAATACAATTATGTTTAATAGAAGGATAAGCAATAATACCGGTAAAACTTTGCGAGGCAATAGATGAGCGATAGCTAGCAGGGACCGACACTCGGCCTTTCTTATCAATACTATTCAAATATTTCGATAGAAACATTTTCACGTCAACTATACCTTTTTATCAGTAATTAAAGTTAATATAGCTCATAATTGGTAAATTATGGGTTAATTTGGGATCTTATGGGCTAATTTGGACAATAAGCGGTTAAAAAACTTTAGTCAAGTGATATTTAAGCAACAAATACATTTTATGAATTTTTCTTAAATGAGCTACGCATAGCTTGATATCCCTAGGGTTGAAAAGGATGATGTGGTAAAAATGCCCAAAAAGCGAAAAAATATCTAGCTATAGATAGTCAAACCCTTGCCAATTAAAACATTAGTGTCATATTATTGAGATATAGCTTAATAATATAAAGGAAAAAATTATGCCCAGAGATAGAGACGATATTAAACAACTTGCAGAGCTTAATAACCTTAACTCTGATCTTTTTACGAACTTATTCCTTGATCAAAAGAGCGCAGGCCAGGCTCAGAGCAAAGCTTCGGCCCCCGAGGGCAGAGGCAATTTTTTCACTAAAATAGCTAAAGCGATTCTCCAAAAACCGGAAAACAATGTTGATCCTGAAATTTACGATAAATTAGCAGTGAAGTTTCCAGGCTCTTTAAGGAAAGACGAATTAGACGGAGTTATAGCAGATTTTCAACAACTTAATACGCTCAGTAAAACCTCAGGAGGCGCATTTAGCCGACTCGAAGATCGTTCTGAGGAATTAAAGAGTAGAGAGGAATTAAAGAGTAGAATAGACGGCATAACACTAAACTCAGAGCGCAAAGCAG
>CAYTBU010000021.1:0-11830 GCA_964436105.1 uncultured Rickettsiaceae bacterium
ATGGAACGGAATTGGCGGAAGATAAGGCGCGTGTTCGAAGTTCTTTTGAAAAACATCATGGCACCTTAAATCGGATAGCTGAACTAATTGAAAGTTCTGAAATTAGACATGAGCCATTAGTTTTAGAACGACAAAGAAGAGGATATTTTTTACGAGATGCTACTGAGTTTAATGAAGAAAGTATAGCTATCACTTTAGCATTGAGATTAACAGATAAAGAAATAAAAAATAAACTAGCTAGCGGAGAGTTAGTAAATAATGAGGATATCATAAACGAGGCAAAACAAGCGTTGTATAAAGATATATATCTAAGCCAAGCAAAAAGTGTGGTTCATAAGGCAATAGCGAAATATAAAGAAGAGAGGCTAAAGGAACGAACTTATAGAGATCTTTACGGTCTTAACACCGAAAAAGATATAAAAGGCGATAGTAAAAAAGGTGCGTCGGTCAAGTTGGATGGAAAATTTTTGCCACCCGAATTAGGTGCTGAGATAGGATCGTTTCTTGAGCCTGGTGAGTTGATGGATGCACGGATTGCTTTTGCCCGCAAGGATGATTATTTCCCAAAATCTAAGGATATACCAGAACTATCTCCAGCTCCCACCCCAGCTCCACTAGATCATTCATCAGCTGTTGCTGTAGCTGGAGGTGGTGAAGATCCAAACTCTACTCATACAGAAGTTAGGAAAAAGGCTCAAGAAATTGGTAAGGTACTCTCCAATGATGAGCTTAGAAGAGCAAGAGTTGAAAAGCTTGATCATGAATACGGTAAAAAACCAGCTGCATCACCTCCATCTTCTCCTAAAGGTGGACGCGGTTGTTAAAATAGGTAGGGTTTTTGCTATTTTTATAATTTAATTACAATTCTTTTCTAAAATACAATTTAGCCATATGGCCTTCATTTTTATATCCTAGTGCTTGGTAGAATTCATGGGATCCATCCTTGGCGCGCCTTAACCCAGAGGTTAGGTCTATAATAGATGGGGTTGAGTTTTTAGCTATTTTTTCAAGAAAATAAATGAGTTTCTTACCAACGCCTTGACCTCGGTAATTCTCATCTACAATTAATCCTTCAATGTGAAATCTTACGGCATCTGAAACAAAAAGCATGGATTTAGACCATGCTATTAATCCAGTTACTTTATCTTCTGCTAAAGCTACTGCAACGCCATAGCCATCTAACTTGATAAAATTCATGAATCGTTTTTCTAGTATTTGTTCTGTTGTTGGGTATTCTAACATCTCGATTAAAGGTAGTAGCGAGGGGACGTCATTAACCGTTGCTATGCGTACTGTGATCATAAAAACTTCCTCATGATATAAGAATCATAACCAGCACACCAATTAGGTAGGGTGGCAATAAGATTAAATCCTAATTTTTGATAAAAGTCTTTTGCTTGAAATTCTAAGGTCTCGAGGTCGATGTATTTACAATTTTTGGCCAAAGCAAATTCGTCGAGACGATGAAAGATCTTTCTTCCTAACCCCTGACTGCGGTACTGCTCATCGATCCACACCCATTCAATTTTCATATGAGCATTGGCATATGAGCCGCATATGCCACCTATAATTTCTTTATTTTTATCTTCAGCATAGATGGTGAAGGTCTGATCATTCCATTCTCCTAAGAAAGGGTGATTAAAGGCAAGAAGACCTTTTTTGATAAGGGGGCGAAGATGATCGTAATTTTCTTCTGAGAATAATATATTAAGGGGCATAATGTTACTTCCCAATATGGCTTTTGACGAACTTACTTATTACTTCAAAACTATCCTTTAAAGGTGGGGCAAAGCTATTGCTCATCACAACGAAAGCTTTTGGACGAGTCTCTGTGCCACCAAATCCACATAGACAGCTAATGCCAGACATAGCTCCAGTTTTCGCTTTGATATTATTCGGTAAATGGTTCATGTCCTTTAATGTGCTTTTTTCTTCGCCCATAGATGGCAAAGAATCGGTGAATTCTTTAATATGATAACCTTGCTTTAATAGTGCAAACAGTTGGTGCGGCTGCATTCGATTGTAACGAGAGAGTCCTGAGCCATCAACGAATAGCGCGTTGTTCATATCTAGATTAAAATGATGTTTAATTAAAGCTTTGATGACTTTATCACCATCTTCCCATTTTTTTATACTTTCAGTTTGAGAGGAGTGTATTATTTTTAAATATAAACTATCGAACACCAAATTATCTGATATTTTAAGAGCCGGTTTGATAATTTCGGATAATTTTTCGGAATATATTGTATTTACCAAAATAGGATGCTTGGGCAATTTTGTAGCATCATGGATAATAATTATTTTGCCTTTTATTTTCAGTTCACGCATGGCTTGTTTTACTTTATTTAACACATAATGCTCAATTGCAAGCGGTGAAATTTTAAAAATTTTATCCTGATCTTTTGGGTTGAAAACGCCTTCTGCTATTATTGTTGCTCCTTGCCAGTAAAAATTTACCGAGGAATCTTTATCAGTTTTTTTGACTAGGGATTTAATTTTATATCCATCATTGTGATGATAAGTAATATCATTGCTTATTTGTGGTTTTAGGTGAATTAGATTTTTGTCTATATTTATGGCTGATACAGGCTGAGAGTAATATTTGCCTGGGTCATCCATCATAATATTTGGAGAATGTGTTGGCAGTTGAAATATCGATGCATCCAAGATCAGGCGCCTAATCTTTTTATTTTTAAGAGGCGTTAAAAGCGAGATTAAATTATCTAGGGTTAATGTTGGATCGCCAGCAAATGAAATAAGAAAATCTTTTTTTGTTTCATATAATTTTGTCTCATAACGAAAATCTGGCCCTAGAGATTTTAGTGCAACTAAAGCAGTGACAGTTTTTTGGCAGCTTGCTGGAGTGTTATAAACTTCCGGCAAATATGCAGTATAGATGTGATTATTATTTACATTGCCGATAATATAACTATAGAAAGCTGGTTTTTGCTTATACATCCATTTTGCGTTTTTATTAGAGCAGCTAGAGAGTATTAAGACAGCTATGCAGAGATAGATTTTGAATTTCATAAATTTGGCCTCATATATATCGTCACAGACGAGGCGCACATGCGCCGTGGTCAAGTTATAAGTGTATTATTTTTTCTAGATTGCCACGTCGGCGGGCCTCCCTATCGGGTCACGTAAAAACTAGCTTAGCGCGCGCTAATAATTTTGTCAATTTCAAGACAGGCTAAAAACTCCCTAAGTTCTTGCCTTGCAGCAACATGTGATAGGCTAAAGCTCTTTTCATAATTTGCTTTGGTAAGGTCTAGTAAGGTGAGGCCTGATAGAAATAATTCACGGAAGATCACTCTTTCACTAAAGCCTGGTGCTAGCCTGAAGCTAATTCTTTTTGCTAATTTTTCAATGACAGCTGCAACGCTGCGTTTATTGGTTGCATCAATATTACTAAGGCGGTTACGCATCACGACCCATTCTATCGATCCTCCATCACGTTTTGCCCTGGCCATTTTTTGTTCCCAGACCATTTGGCTATAAATAGAAGGCTCTACGATGCTGAGATCGTCAGCGCTTACTTTGGCCATTACGTCGATATCTAAAAAGCTATCGTTAATGGGAGTAATTACTGTGTCTGCATGAGAATGGGCTAGTTTAGAAAGGAAAGAATGGCTGCCTGGAGTGTCAATGACGATTACATCAGCAGAATCTTTAGCTTCCTTAAGAATTCTTTCAAACTGCTCTAATTCTTCTTGCTCGCGTTCAGAGATATTGGTAGCTTTGCTTTCTGCGAGTAAAAAATGGTGAGGAACTGAGACTGGTTTGTCAGGGTTTTTTGTGTTGTAAGCTTTTCTATTTTCGATATAGCGGGTTAGGGAGCCTTGGCGGCAATCAATGTCAAGACTCGCTACCTTTAGGTCTTCTGCTAGCAGTCCAGCGATGAGATGCATGGAGCAGGTCGTCTTGCCCGCTCCTCCTTTTTCATTACCTATAACAAAGATATAGGGCAATTTAATTGGTTTCATAATAATCTTGTATTAATTGGTTCAGTAATCTTACGCCGTAACCTGTTGCACCTTTAGGATTAATCGCTGATCCCTTTTTCTCCCAAGCCATTCCTGCAATGTCAAGGTGAGCCCAGCAATTATTATCACCGATGAATCTTTGTAAGAAATTTGCAGCACTACTGCTACCAGCTGCGCCTCTAGCATTACTAAGATTTGCAACATCTGCGATATCAGAGTTGATCATATCGTCATAATCTTGGTGCAAAGGCATTCTCCAGACTTTTTCATTCACTTCAAGACCGGCCTTAGTTAATTGATCTGCCAATGCATCATTATTTGAAAAACAGCCAGCATAAGTATTTCCTAAAGCTACCACGATTGCTCCGGTAAGAGTTGCGAGGTCGATTATAAACTTTGGTTTAAATCTATCTTGAGTATACCATAGAGCATCGGCCAAAACCAACCTTCCTTCAGCATCAGTGTCTAATACTTCGATAGTTTGTCCGGACATTGTGGTTACTACGTCACCAGGGCGTTGTGCATTGCCTCCAGGCATGTTCTCGACTAGTCCAACTACTCCGATAGCATTGACTTTAGCTTTACGAGCCGCTAACGCTTTCATCACGCCCACTACAGCTGCAGAGCCAGCCATATCATATTTCATATCAGCCATACCAGCGGATGGTTTTAGTGAGATGCCACCAGTATCAAAGGTTACGCCTTTACCAACAAATGCTACAGGTTGCTTGCTTGAGTCAGCGCCATTATATTGCATAACAACCATTTTAGACTCGTTGGTTGATCCTTGGCCGACTCCAATTAATGCGCCCATGCCCATATTTTTCATTTCAGCTTCGCCAAAAATTTCAACTGTAACGTTGCTAGCTTCAAGTTCTCTTTCAATGATTTCAGCATATGATGCAGGATATAGTTTATTGGCTGGCTCGCTTACGCAATTTCTTGCTAAAAATATTCCTTCAAGGAGGGCTTTCTTGGTTTCAAATAGTTTCTCAGCTGTTTTTTCATCTTCTAGTTCGATGATAAGGTTGTCTACTGAGAATTTTTCACGTTCTGTCTTTTTGGTGTGATATTTATCAAAACGATAGGCGCTAAGAGATGCACCTTCAGCCATTAATGCGGCAATTTCATTCTTCATACTGCTGTGATTATAATCTAAATGTATCACCGCATCTTGAATTTTCAGCATAGCTAGTTTTGAAACAATTTTTCCACCAAGCTCAGTAAACTTATTATTTGTTAGATCTTTTTCTTCGCCTAAGCTAAATAGAATAATATATTGAATTTGGTCACCTTCTTGCACGGTCAAAGTCTTAGCATGACCGAATTTTTTAAAACATTCAGTAGTTTTCAAAGTTGTCTTAATCAAGCCATGGTGTTTTTTATCTAATATTGATTGGAAGTCAGTTAGTACTAAGTCATGTTTGATCAATAGGATGATTGCTTCAGCGTTAGAATTATTGCCGATTTTTGAAAATGTAATTTGCATATATAGTCCTTATAGTTACTTTAAAAGTTGCTACTATATTAACCATAGAACTGCTGGGCTTGCAAGAATATTTTCTAAAAATAAAAGAGATGGTGACCCCTACGGGACTCGAACCCGTGTTACCACCGTGAAAGGGTGATGTCCTAACCACTAGACGAAGGGGCCATATGAAGGCTAAAAATACTTATATAGAATTCTGGCGATATTGCAAGAGGAATTTCATGCCTTAAGCGTTTACTAGTACCTTGCCACTTTTTTCAAATTCAAAAACCATGTTTGAATTATCATATTTAATACGTACAATTCCACCTTTTTTTAACTTGCCAAAGAGAATTTCATCAGCAATTTTTTCTTTAATTTCTAAATTTATTATGCGATTTAATGTTCTAGCTCCACTTCTGCGATCAAATCCATGATTCAGAAGATATGTAGCAACAGTTTTATCTAATAGAATTTTTACGCCTTTGTCTGCCAGCTGTGCTTTAAGTTCAAGTATATTCTTTTCAATAATCTTACTTATAATGTTATCATCAAGCGGATTGAAAATGATAATATTGTCTAATCTGCTGCGGAATTCTGGGCTAAACATAGCGCTTATTGCTTCCATGGAAGCAGAATTCTTATAATCATGATTGTCACTAAAACCTACTTTGATTGAATTATCGCCAGCACCACAATTGGTAGTAAAAATAATAATGGTATGAGCGAAATTAACAGATTTTCCTGAGCTATCTGTTAGCTTGCCATGATCCATAATTTGTAATAACAGATTATAGATCTCATGGTGCGCTTTTTCTATTTCATCAAATAGCACTATAGAATAAGGTGATTTATCAACAGCTTCAGTCAGAAGTCCGCCCTGGTCAAATCCTACATATCCAGGAGGTGTTCCTATTAGACGAGAAATAGCGTGAGACTCAGCATATTCAGACATATCAAAACGAATGAGATTCATGCTGCAGCATTTAGAAAGTTGCTTTGCTAGCTCAGTTTTACCAACGCCAGTGGCGCCAGCAAATACATAGCAACCAGTTGGGCGTTCAAGATTGCGTAGGCCTGCCATTGATAGTTTAACGCTAGAACATAGTTCTGAAATCGCTTTATCTTGACCAAAAACTACGGAATTTAAGTTAAACTCAAGCTTTTTTAGTTTCTTGGTATCGTCTAATGAGATCATCATAACTGGTAAGTGGGTGATTATAGCCACCATTTCTTCTATATCTTTTGCAGTGATAATTTTTAATTTATTATTGAGTACTTTTTTTCTAGCCCCTGTTTCATCTATCAAATCAATCGCTTTATCTGGTAGTTGCCTATCGGTTATATAGCGTTCTGATAGATGCACCGCTGCAAGTATGGCATCATCTTGGTATTTAACTTCGTGATGTTGTTCATAATAAGATTTCAGGCCATGCAATATCTTTACAGTTTCTTCCTCTGTCGGTTCATTGATTAATACCTTTTGAAAGCGACGGACTAATGCCATATCCTTTTCAAAATGGTTACGGAATTCTTTAAAAGTGGTAGAGCCAATACATCTAATCTCCCCACGAGCGAGGGCTGGTTTAAGCAAATTACTTGCATCCATTGATCCACCGCTAGTAACCCCAGCCCCAATCATAGTATGGATTTCGTCAATAAATAGGATAGCATTTTTTGATACTTTGAATTCATCAATGAGTCCTTTCATTCTCTCTTCGAAGTCGCCGCGGTAACGAGTGCCAGCAACAAGGGCTCCAAGATCAAGTGCGTAGATTACAGATTGCTCTAATATTGATGGTACATCTTTTTTTACGATTCGGAGGGCAAGTCCCTCAGCAACAGCAGTTTTCCCCACGCCAGGCTCACCAACTAGGATGGCATTATTTTTTTGTCTACGGCATAAAATTTCGATAGTTCTTTGGATTTCTTCTTCGCGACCAATGAGCGTATCAATCTCACCTTTTTTTGCCTTTTCATTTAAATTGACGCAGTAGGTGGATATTGCTTTTTTGGCTTGAGGATCTCCTCCGGTTATTGTCAGGCTTTTATCTTCTGTATTATCAAGAAATAAAGGTGCTGGAAAATCTAGCATATCATTAGATGGAAGGCCTGGAGTAGTAACACTAGATTCTAAAGAGTCAGTAGCTGTCGTTTCAAGGGCATCTTGAGGGTTGTGCGATTTTTTATCAGCCAAATAAGCGATGATGGCCGCTCTAGTAATGCCATGCTTCTTTAAGCAAAGTGCGGCAAAAGAGTCCTGTTCGAAGAAAAACTCAGCTAATATATTCGGAGCGGTTACTTTCTTTTGGTTGGTCGCGTGGCAATGCACCGATGCTCTATGAACGACGCGTTGAAACCCGGCGGTAGGCTTTACTTCTTTGGTAAAGTCGCCAATGAGAGAGGTGAGCTCTTGTGTGATGTAATTAAACAGATCCAGCCTTAGTGCTGCAATATCTATATCGAGGCTTTTGAGCATATTTACTACATTATCTTCTTCCAGCAATGCAAAAAGCAAATGCTCGAAAGTCGCATATTCATGACTTTGCTCTTTAGCAATAATTAAAGCTCTATGCAAGCTAGACTCAAGTTGTTTCGATAACATTGCACACCAAATTATAATGTTCTATTTTGATGATAGTACTTATTGTTTTTTGATGTAAACAATTTATTTGCTTAGTGGCAAAAAATTATTCTTATTGTGTCTATATAGTAGTGATATATTTGCAGAATTAGTTTGAAGTCCATTCCTTTTAAGCGGGGCGCCTGAGTTTGCTGCTCACCTATAATAATAGGCATCACAGCTTCACGCCTAGCCCCTACTTAAAATTAAAGGACTTTAGCACTTAATATATTTCTTTTTAAATTGACTATATCAAAGCATTCAAAATTCTAGATGACTCTTCCGTCCACCTATGTTCTATCGGCGTATTGTTATAGATATCTATCCCTAGTGCGAAGATATATTCTTGGCAAAAGTGGAATTGGAAAGCTCTGATGACCGCCGCGGTTTGATCATCCCACCTACCAGTGATTTGAATGTCATAGCCAACCTTTTTGAGCTTTGCTTGTATTTCGCTGCAGGATAACCGCGCGCTCTTAAATGTTTCTCTTGGCCATATGCCTAAACCTTCTTTAGCGAGGCGCTGCCAGTTAAAAAATATACCGGGGTCAATCTTGCGCTCTGGGGCAATATCCGAATGCCCCAGGGTGTTTTGCGGCGGGATATTATATTGCAAGGATAGATGCTTACATAAGTCTATACAACTTTGCATTTGTTGTTCTTGAAATGGAGCGTCACCTAAATTATCAAGCTCGATGCCGATTGAGCAATCATTTATATTATCTCGTCCTGCCCAGTAGCTTTTACCAGCATGCCAGGCTCTATATTCATTCTTAACAAGCTGGAAGATCTCACCATCTTCTTTGATTAGGTAATGAGCGCTTACTTCGGCTAAAGGTTCGCATAATTTGTGTAAAGCGTCGTCAAAACTCATTTCTGTATAATGTAGTATTATAAAATCTATTTGCTTACCTGCGCGATCATTGTAATTTGGGGAGGAAAAAGAGTGATTGATTTTCATAAATCTCTAGATTTGTATCATGATTGCCATTATGATATCTATCTATAATTAATTTATCAATAATATATAAAGAATAAGCAATATGGAAAATAATAACATTGATCAAAAAGATACGGGGATGGACTGGAAAGCGGAAGTGAAGTCTTTGTCATTTATTCTATTCATTGCTCTTATAATAAGAATTTTTGTTGTAGAGCCTTTTTTTATTCCTTCCTCTTCAATGAAAGAAACTTTGTTTGAAGGTGATTATGTTTTTGCAAGTAAATATGATTATGGTTTTAGTAAATACTCAATGTTATTTGTAAATCCAGATTTTATTAAAGGCAGGGTCTTTGCTAAAGCGCCTGAGCGTGGTGATATTATCATTTTTCGTCCTCCTCATAATATGGAACAGAGGTATATCAAAAGATTGATAGGTTTGCCAGGTGATAAAGTGCAGTTAAAAAACAGCGTGCTTTATATTAATGGGGTCGCTATTCCTAGAGAGGAAGTTGGTACTTTTGAGGATAAGGAAGGATCATATGTTAAGTATGTTGAAACTTTGCCAAATGGTATTAAATATCACATATTGCAGCTTCAAAATAAGCCTCATGATGAGATCTTCCAAATGGCTAATAATACTATTGAGTTCATTGTGCCAGAAGGGGGGTATTTCTTCTTAGGTGATAATCGCGATCAATCAGGTGATAGCAGGTTTCAGCTTGGTTTCGTGCCTTTTGAGAATTTTATCGCCAAAGCGCGCTTCTTCTATTTTTCTACTTCAGAGCGTTTGTGGCTAGAATCATCAGCGACTGTGGATCAAATTAAGCAGATCTACTATTGGCTGGCATCTTTAAGGCTGCATCGTTTTTTCAATAATGTATATAGTTTATAATGACATTGATAGACACTAATTTAACTCAGTTACAATCAGAGCTTGGATATAATTTTAATAATATATCGTTGCTTAATGAGGCCTTATCTCATCCGTCCTTAAGGCAGGTAAGGAAAGATCAAAATGATTATGAAAGACTAGAATTTTTAGGCGATGCGGTACTGAATTTATTGATTTCTGAAGAGATCTATAAAAGCTTTACAGATTATGATGAGGGGCAGCTGGCAAAGATTAGAGCGTTTCTTGTTTGTAAGGATAGTATTTGTAAAGTATCAGAAAGACTTAAGCTTGAAGATTTGATTGTAATGACGCGTGGAGAGGAGCTCTCAGGTGGGAGAACTAATCTTAATAATGTCGAAAATGCTATGGAAGCTATTATAGCGGCGATATATTTAGATGGCGGCCTTGAAGAGACCCGTAAAGTTGTGCTGAAATTATGGGCGCCACTATTAGAGAATTGTGGAGAGGTTAAGCTTGATCCTAAATCGGCGCTGCAGGAATGGGCGCAGTCGCTCTCCATGTCTATCCCTTACTATAGTCTTGTATCCAAAGTTGGTGAATCTCATATGCCTATGTTTAAAGTCATGGTGACTATAGATAATCTTGAACCGGAATATGCTGAAGGAAAATCAATTAAAATGGCTGAAAAAGAGGCTGCAAGTAAGTTGCTTAAAAGAGTGGGGCGCTCATGATCCCATCTATACGCTGGATTTATTTGGGTATTGGATCCTTGGCTATTTCTGGTCTTTATTCTATAGCCTTAGTATTGCTTCGTAGTCCATGGTTATCAAATATTATTGATAAGGATTTATTTCGCATTGCACTAGTTATACACGTTAATCTTTCGGTTTTGGTTTGGCTTTTATCCGCAATCTCTTCTTTATGGTTCTACAATGTGGATAAAAAATATAATTATTTTATCTGTTATGCTAATTATTTAGCTTTGGTCGGTCTTTGCTTAATGTCGGTATCTCCTCTAGTTGGAGAGAGTGAGCCTATATTGAATAATTACGTGCCAATGGTGGATAACTTTTGTTTCGTACTAGGTCTTGTGTTTTTTGCCTGCGCTATAGTCTTTGCTGCAATAGTTGCATTATTTTCAAATCATGGGGCCAATTCTACCTCTCTAAAAATTGCCAATATCTCTTCTGCTACAATCACATTGGTTATGATGATTTCGTTTGTGCTTTCATATTTTGCCTTAGAGCGAATACCTTATGAGATGGATATGCATTTTTATTATGAATCATTCTTTTGGGGCGGGGGGCATATATTACAATTTATCTTCGTTCAAGGAGCGATGATTGTGTGGTTATTATTATTTGAAAACGCTTTAGGCAAAAAACTTTATTATCAAAAGATCTATAAGGTTATTTTAGCCTTGAATACGCTGCTAGTCATACCATCTTTGTACCCATATTATGCCTATCAAATCGATAGTGTAGAATTTATAGAATTTTTTACTGCTCATATGAAATATTGCGGCGGAATTGCCCCTAGTTTAATGTTGATAGTTTTACTCAGTGAATATAAAACTTTGCCAGCTGGTGCTTCCAAAAATTGCTTGATCGCTTCTTTAGGATTGTTTTTTTTAGGAGGGATGATCGGGCTTTTAATATCAGGTATTAATGTTACGATTCCAGCTCATTATCATGGATCTATTGTCGGTATTAGCATCGCTTTTATGGGCTTTGTTTATATGGTTTTAGAGGTAAAAAAAGATTCCTATCAACCATATATTTATGCCATTGGGCAGACATTGCATATTATTGGCTTGGCGGTTTCAGGAGGATATGGAGTAATGAGGAAGTTGCCTGGGGGAGAGCTTGCTTTAAATGCTAAAATTGCTATGGGTATTATGGGTTTTGGGGGGATGCTTGCTGTTATTGGTGGTTTGATGTTTGTATATATTTGTGGT
>CAYTBU010000021.1:11840-19504 GCA_964436105.1 uncultured Rickettsiaceae bacterium
TGGTAAGAGAATAATAAATGGTTCAGGAGTGTTGCAATGACAAAACCTACAAGGGAAGAAGCGCTTAGTGCTATTAAGACGATTATTCGTTATATGGGTGATGACCCTACTAGAGAGGGATTGATTAAAACCCCCGATAGAGTGCTTAAGAGTTATGATGAGTTGTTTAGTGGTTACGGGGCTGATGTGGCTAGTATTCTTGATACTAAATTTGCTGATATGCATACTTTTCGTGATCAAGTCCTTTTAAAAGATATAAAATTTAGTTCTTTTTGTGAGCATCATTTATTACCTATTACTGGCAGCGTTGATATTGCTTATATACCAGATGGTTGTATAATTGGCATTAGTAAGCTCGCTCGTTTAGTAGAAGTTTTTGCGCGTAGGCTCCAGATTCAAGAGAAAATGACGGCAGAGATCGCCGAAAGTTTGCAAGAGCATTTAAAGCCTCTTGGAGTTGCGGTTAGGATTACAGCCTCTCATGGTTGTATGAATCTTCGGGGTGTTTTGCAGCAAGATTGTTTGATGAGAACAAGTCATTATACGGGAGTATTTGAGGATGAGCCAAGATATAAACAAGAGTTTTTAGAAGCAATAATGCCAGCTAATAAATAAGGATTTTACAGATGCGTTTATCACAATATTTTTTACCAGTGTTAAAAGAAAAGCCAGCAGAGGCTAGTGTCCTTTCTCATTCTTTAATGCTTCGTGCAGGAATGATTCAGCAACAATGTTCGGGTATTTATTCTTGGCTTCCCCTCGGGCTTAAAGTACTGCGTAATATTGAGGAAATTGTCCGTTTTAATATGACGGCAAATGGTTGTATTGAACTTTTAATGCCATGCGTGCAGCCAGCTGATTTATGGTTGGAATCAGGAAGATATGACGATTACGGTAAGGAAATGCTTAGAATCACCGATCGCCATGATAATACCTTGTTGTTTGGGCCCACTAATGAAGAAATGATCACGGATATTTTTCGCCATAATATAAAGTCGTATCGTGATTTACCTAAAAATTTATACCATATTCAATGGAAGTTCCGTGATGAGATTAGGCCAAGATTTGGTGTGATGCGTGGACGCGAGTTCTTAATGAAAGATGGTTATTCTTTTGATATAGATCAGGAGGCTGCAATTAAGTCTTATAACAAAATGTATCTTGCTTATATTCAAGTCTTTAGAGATTTGGGGGTGAATGCAATCCCTGTACAAGCTGATAGCGGTGCGATTGGTGGTAATTTAAGCCATGAGTTCCATATTTTAGCCGAGACTGGCGAGAGTGAAGTTTTTTATGATAAGAAATTTGATGTGCTCGCTGAAGATATGGTGGTTAATCTTGATCTGATGAAATCTTTATATGCGGTAGCGGATGAAAAGCATGATCCTAAAAATTGTCCAATCCCAGAGAGTCAGCTTGCTTTTAGACGCGGTATTGAAGTGGGTCATATTTTCTATTTTGGCACGAAATATTCAGAAGCAATGAATGCAAGGGTAACTAATGCCGAAGGGCAGTTAGTTCCTGTGGAAATGGGATCTTACGGTATTGGAATATCAAGATTAGTTGCTGCGATTATTGAAGCCCATAATGATGATAAGGGGATCATTTGGCCTGACCATGTGGCGCCATTTAAAGTATCAATTTTGAACTTGGATATTAGCAATCCACTCTGTAAATCAATTGCGGAGGAGATATATCAAATTTTCTGTTATGAAAACATGGAGGCTTTATATGATGATACTGACGCAAGAGCTGGGCAGAAATTTGCTACTCATGATTTGATTGGTTCTCCTTGGCAAATTATCGTTGGCCCTAAAAAAGCGAGCAGTGGTTTAGTCGAGCTTAAACATAGAAGAACTGGCGAGACAGAAGATTTATCCCCAGAGGCCGCTGCTAAAAAAGTTTTAGGTAATATTAATGTCCTATAAATTCTCTATCAAGCTAGCTCTGCGCTACTTTTCTGCTAAGAAGAACGAGGCTTTAGTGTCTTTCATTTCTGGCTTTTCTATGCTTGGAATAATGCTCGGAGTTGCAGCTTTGATAGTAGTGATTGCTGTAATGAATGGTTTTCATATTGAGCTATCAAAAAATATCATTGGGTTAAACAGCGATATTACTATTAGTTCACCGGAAAGGTCTATTGATGGTTATCGTGATGTGCTCAGCGATATAAGAAAGTTTGATTTCGTTGAATATGCTAATCCTTTGGTGAGAGGTCAGGCTTTGGCTTCTGGTTCTAGAACTTCTTCTGGTGCTGTAGTAAAGGGTATTACATTAGCAGATTTAAAGCATAAAAAACAGATAGCGGATAATATCATCGCCGGTAATCTTGATAGTTTTGATGAGAAAAGTAATATCGTAATTGGTGCGGATTTGGCTGCAAACTTAGGGGTATCAATCGGGGATAATGTAAAATTAATTTCCCCAAATGTAATTTCAACTGCTTTTGGTTCAATGCCAAGGGCAAAAGATTATAAAGTGAGCGCTATTTTTTCTAGCGGGCTTTATGAATTTGACTCAGGCGTGATTTTGCTTAATTTGCAGAGCGCTCTTACTTTTTTTGCTTTACCAAATCCTAATTTAATTGAAGTTTATAGTTTTGAGCCGGAGAATGCTCGTTATTTGGTGGTGGATTTGCATAAAGCTCTCCCAAATTTGCGTATCTTAAATTGGCAATCAACTCATGCTCAGTTTTTTAGTGCTCTTGAGGTAGAAAGGGTGGCAATGTTTACTATCCTAAGTCTGATTATTGTTGTGGCTGCATTTAATATAATCTCTAGCCTTTTTATGTTGGTAAAAGATAAAACGAAAGATATTGCAATCCTTCGTACGATTGGCGCTTCTAAGGGCGATATCATGTTGATTTTTATTTTAAATGGCGCCATCGTTGGAACAATTGGTACTTTAATGGGGGTGATTTTGGGAGTTAGCTTTGCCAGTAATATTGAAAGCATAAAGCAATGTTTGGAAAAAGCATTTGATGTTAAAATCTTTGAAGCAGCGGTATATTTTTTATCGCAATTGCCGGCTAAAATTATCGTATCAGATGTAATTATGGTTAGCGTTATGTCACTTGTTATATGCTTGCTTGCTACGATATATCCTGCATATAAAGCTGCTACTCTTGATCCTGTTGAGGCTATGCGTTATGAATAATATATTAGAGCTTAAATCGATCTCTAAGAGCTACGAGCAAGGCCCTGCCAAAATAGAAGTGATCAAAAATGTAAATCTATCAGTTAAGCCGGCAGAGCTGGTAGCTATTGTGGGTAGTTCTGGGAGTGGTAAATCGACCTTGCTACATATTGCTGGGCTATTAGATCGTAATTATGCTGGAGAAGTATTGGTAAGTGGCTTATGCGCTAGTAAAAGCAGCGCTGGCAAGCAGAATGCTTTGCGCCTTAATAAAATTGGTTTTATTTATCAATATCATCATTTACTCAAAGATTTTAATGCGCGCGAGAATGTTGCGATGCCAAGATTAATTGCAGGATTAGATTACACGCAAGCTTTAAAAGATGCTGATGAATTGCTTACCCAGCTTGGTCTTCAAGATCGTTTGATGAATTTTCCAGGTGCATTGTCGGGCGGTGAGCAGCAAAGAGTGGCAATTGCAAGAAGTATGATTAATAATCCAGATATCATTTTTGCTGATGAGCCAACAGGTAATTTAGATCACTTAGCTTCGGATAAGGTTATTGAGTTATTCTTAGGGCTAGCAAAAGAGCGTGGCCTTGCTGCAGTGATTGTGACGCATAATCATGAAATCGCCAAGAAGATGAATAGGATGTTTGAATTAAAAGATGGGGTTTTGAGGGATAGTTAGAGTTTGGTTGGTGTATCGTCATTGCGAGAAGGCCTTTAGGCCGACGTGGCAATCCAGAAAAAATAATGAATTTATCAACTGGATGACCACGGATCTAAAGCTCCTCGTCATGACGGTAAAACTATTTCTTAGCTGGAGTTTTTACCATTGTTTGATTTAAATCTTCTGATACTCTAGCGCTAAGAGTATGGAACATTTCCATTGCAGATTTAGAAGTCATATCGATGATTTCTTTTGTGTTAGCAATTGCATTTTCTACAGCTTCCTTTACAAACTCTTGCTGACGTGCTACTGCTTGCTCAGGGTTCGTTGCGCTGGTCATGTCTTGCATTACTTTTAGTGATTCAGTAACATGATTTTGGGCTATTTCTGCTGAGCGGCGGATTAATGATTGCGCGCTTTCAGTTGCGATTTGTGTAGCAACTGCTAGAGTTTTTGTATTTTTTTTCATAGATTCACTTGCATGAGAGAAATCTGGTGCAGGCATTTGCTTCATTGCATTCATTAGGTAATCAGGATTAATGAACATTTTCATTGCATCCGTGAAGTTATTATTTTGAGTCATTATAGCTCCCTCGTCAACTATTGGTTACAAAACTATCTGTAGCATGGGTCAATAGCCTTTGCAAGATATTTAGTTTTAAGTGAATAAAATTATTTATCTTAGGTGATTTACGTTATATATTTTCAACAAATATTAGGTTTTTGGTTTCATGGCGATTGTAGAGCAGGGTAAAAGTAAGATTGATTATTTAAACACCGATGGTCTCGGGGTAGGGCATACATCTAAAGGTAAGTTTGAATTACCTTATACGATTGAAGGTGAAATTGTAGAATTTGAGCGTCATTCTTACCGAGGTAATGATAATGTCATTTTAAAAAAAATACTGCAACCATCAGAGCATAGGCAAAAGCCGGCATGCCAATATTTTGGTAGCTGTGGAGGCTGCTTGTTGCAGCATCTGGATATGGATTATTATAATAAGTTTAAGATTAGCATTTTAACCAAAGCGTTAGAGGTTAAGTCATTAAACACTGTAATAAAACCTATGATCTCTATACCCGCTGGACATAGAAGGCGCGCGACTTTTGAAGTGGTAAAAAAAGATTCTGATCTTTTTCTGGGGTTTCATAGGTTTAAATCTCATCAGATCGTTAATATTGAAGAATGTCCAATATTAAGCCGTAAGCTTTCAGCCTTAATCAAGCCTTTAAAAAAATCATTAGATAAGATTCTATTACCTAATGAAAAAGTTAACGTCTCAATGACGGATGCTGCCAATGGTGTTGATGTTGCTATATATCTCAATAGATGCTTGGATTTTTACCAGAAGCAAGAAGCTATTACTTTTGCTCGTAAATATGTACAGAGGGTACAAACTGTGTTTGACGGTAAGTGCGAGGTATTGTTTCAGAAAGAACAACCCTATGTAGTTTTTGGTGGGGTGAGGGTGGATGTGGATGAAGGGTGTTTTTTGCAATCTAGCGAGATGAGCGATCAAATTATTACTGATTTAGTCCTTTCTCATTTGCCTAATACTAATGATCAATTCAAAATAGTAGATTTATTTTGTGGTCGTGGAACCTTTACTTTGCCTTTGTCTAATGGGTTTATAGTTGATGGGTTTGAATCGGATATGCCAGCTGTAAAGGCTTTGGCTGATGCTGCTTCGCATGCCGGTCGCTCTATTAAGGTCACAGCGAGAGATTTATATGATAACCCACTACAAGCTAGTGAACTTAAAGCTTATGAATATGCCATCTTAAATCCACCTCGCCTAGGTGCAAAAAAACAATGTGAAGCATTAAAAAATAGTGGCATAAAAAAGATTATTTATGTTTCTTGCAGCCCGGAAAGCTTTGTGCGTGATGCTAAAATACTATGTGAAGGTGGTTATGAGTTGTTAGAAGTAACGCCGGTGGATCAATTTTATTATAGCCCTCATTTAGAAGTGGTGGGGGTGTTTGCCTTAATGGATAGCGCATGTAATCCGCTCTCTAATTCTTCCTTTAGTAATGCGTGAATCATTTGATGGCGCTTTATAGGCGTCTGTCCTTGAAAAGCATCACTATTGATTATAATACGAATATGACTAGGAAACTTGCTTTGATAGCCAGCGTGCCCACGGTGTTTAGCGCTATCATCAATAATTTCTAGATAGTCAGGATTTAATGATTCTAATTTTTTGCTTATAGTAGTTAGATTTATCATAGAGTTTTGTTGGTTGGTTCAAAAGTTATCTTTAGGGGCATCGCCGTGAGTCGTCATCGCGAGCAGGCCATCAGGGCGACGTGGTTGATCCAGACCCTGCGAGCACGTAGTGAAAAATAATGAATTAAACTAAACTGGATTGCCGCGTCGCTTACGCTCCTCGCAATGACGAGTTAGCTCAATTCCACATAAAATAACTATAGAGAAAATTTTATTATTGGCAATAAGAACTCAGCTTTTTATTAATTGATGTCCACTTGCATGCAATAGTAAGTATAGTTCTTTACTCTTTTGGAGATTAAAGTTACTATGCTTGCAAATACTAAGGTGCGCGAATGTTAGGGTCAATTTTATTGAAGCTCGATGAGAAAGTAAAAGATTTTGTGAGGCTTGGACCTAGTAATGTTTCGAAGAAAGCTTTTATTATGAAGATAACAAATTATGAATTGTTATCGATTATGATGCCAAAACGTAAGCTTGAGCAAATGATTTTAGAAGCTGGAGAGGTGATTAAAAGTCATCTATATAAACTAGATTCTAATTATGTATATGATGTTGTAACGGTTGATGATTACATTTTATTTATCATTGATGATAATATCAAAATGTTAGATATCAATCTTATCTATCTTATTTATAGAGAATTACAATTATATATTTTTACTTCATCTCCAGATTTTGTTTTGGAATATAAAGTATCTAGTTTTGCGGTGCCAGAAGGGGTAGAAGATTACCAAGCAATAATACAACCTTTGCTTAGTCAGTTAATGACAAGCCATAATAGTAATTTTTATATTCCATTTGAGCCTTTGGCTATTTGTGATATTAAGTCTAATTATAGTTCTTTGGTTGAATTCAAAAAAACTTTGAAATATGACACCATTTCTTTTGCATATCAGCCAATTATTGATCGCGTTACAGGAAAAATCCCTTATTATGAATGTTTACTGCGGATGCCAGATCATAATAAAAAACTTATTTCAGCGGGGCCATATATTGGCCTAGCCGAACAAAGTGGTTTGAATAATATACTTGATCAAATTGTACTAGAAATGGCGGTTGAAGAGCTGCGTGCTGCTCCGCATGTTATGCTTGCAGTTAATATTTCTAATGCCGGGATTTTAGATGCGAATTTAAAGCAGCGTGCAGTTGAGTTGTTATCAGATAGAGCGGTCGCTAGAAGGTTGATTATCGAAATTACTGAAACCTCATTAAATCTAGATTTTGCTGTGACTAAATCTTTTATTGATACTATGCGTGATCATGGTTGTAGAGTAGCTCTAGATGATTTTGGTTCTGGATTTACTTCTTTTCAGCAATTGCAGAATTTACGGTTGGATATCATCAAAATTGATGGATCCTTCATTAAGAATGTGATTCTTAATCAGAAAAGCAAATATTTGGTGAAGGCGCTTATTGAGATGGCAGCGCAGCTTGGCGCTAAAACAGTAGCAGAATTTGTTGAGAGCGCGGAGATTGCAAAGTTCTTACTAGATGTGGAAATAGATTATATGCAGGGAGATTTCTTCTCCCCGGCAGTGAATTATCGTATGTGGAATAAGGGCTAGGGGCAAAGCGGTTGAGTTTTTCGTCATTGCGAGCGTAGCGTGGCAATCCAGTAAGATA
>CAYTBU010000022.1:0-18178 GCA_964436105.1 uncultured Rickettsiaceae bacterium
TAATCCAAAAATTATAGCTGGTTCAGCCGATTTATCTTCTTCTAATAATATAAAATCTTCAAGCTGCAAACCTATTACAAAAGATGACTTTGATGGTAACTTTATACATTATGGCATTAGAGAACATACCATGGGCGCGGTAATGAATGGCCTAGCTTTAGAGGGCTTTATACCAGCTGGCGGAACCTTCCTAGTATTTAGTGATTATATGAGGCCTAGCATAAGGCTTAGCGCTATCATGGGACTTAAAGTCATTTACATAATGACACATGATTCCATTGGCGTAGGCGAAGATGGCCCAACTCACCAACCTATTGAGCATTTAGCAAGCCTTAGAGCTATTCCTAATCTTACTGTTTTTAGGCCAGCTGATTATATTGAAACGGCAGAATGCTGGGAAATTGCACTAAAACTTAACTCCCCTAGCCTGATTGCTTTAAGCCGTCAAAACCTCCCACAAATCCGTCACCAAGTCCAAGGTCATAATAAATCATCCTTAGGCGCTTATATAATAGAGAGTGATACATCTATGGATTGCCGCGTTGCTAACGCTCCTCGCAATGATGATGAACTAGACAGCTTGAATAATCCCGAGGTAACTATTTTTGCATCAGGATCGGAAGTGCACCTAGCTTTAGAAACGGCCAAATTATTGCCTAATCATAAGGTTAGAGTGATTTCAGTACCATCTGTTGATTTATTCTTTAAGCAAGATGAGAGCTATATTAAAAGTTTACTGGGTGGGAATGATCTAAAAGTCGCGATTGAGGCCGGATGTTCCGTTGGGTGGCATAAAATTATAGGGCGTAAAGGTTTGTTTTTTGGTATTGATGAATTTGGACATTCAGCGCCAGCATCAAAGCTATTTGAATTATTTGGCCTAAAGCCAGAAACCATCGCAGCCAAAATTAAACATACTTTGTCATGAAGTATTTTTGCGAAGAGCTTAATAGCAATCTTTATCAAGATAAGATAATCATAGAAATCACTTCTTTGATAGAAGCTAGAGAGCTATTGCAATCAATGACTAAGCGAGTCATTATCACAAATCCAAAAGGTAGTACAAAATATATGGGGTTTATGGTGATAAATTATATTTTTGATATCTTACTGAAAGAATCCCCATTTATTGAATATGCAATATTACAAACGAATGGGGATAATACCGCTAAATTTTCAGCAATTAAGATGCATTATATCGATTCGGCATCACTTAAATCGCCAGATAAATCAATTTGATCTATTGTAGGCAGATTCTCTCCGAAGCGACCCCAAATCTCTTCCCAAAATGACTCATCATCTTCACATTCATTTTCATTATAATCATCTCTGTAAGACAAGATAGAAGTTCCTGCATTATTTTGAAGAGGCGCCCCTCCTAATACATCAATTGTATCTGAAATTTCTATCAACTCCCGCCCATCATTACCAAAAATAGCATGAACTAAAGCTGTCTTACCTTCATTGTCTTCAGCTTTAATGTCAGCGTCAGCCGCAATTAATACAGGAATTACTTTGCTAGCTTTATCATAAGCAGCCGACAATAATGGGGTCATTCCATTATTACTACGAGCTTCAATATCCGCCCCACTATCTAATAAAAGAGTCGTGACCTCAGATAGATTACGTGCTGCGGCGAAATGCAACGCAGTAAAACCATCACTAGTTTTTGCATCAATATCAGCTCCTGCATAAAGTAAATCTATTACTGCATAATATTGGTCGTATATGACTGCATAATGCAAAGGCGAAAAACTACTTTCATCTTGAGAATTAATATTTATACCCCTATCAATTAAGGTAGCAATAACATCTAATTTCCCCTTTTCGCACGCTCTCGTTAAAAAATACAATCCTTCAGGCCTACTAACATCAATATTACTAGCAAGAGCATTAAGTACTATATCATTACTCATAGCATATACAGGGAATGCCTCATGTAAAGCATGTGTTGTTAAGCAAGTTTTAAGTTCAGCATCATCCACTGAACTTAAAAGTTCGTTAATAGAATCAATATCTGAACTTTGAATATAGAGTGTAAGAGTTGCTTTGTAGTTACGTTCTCTAGTGCTCACACTACTGTCTTCTGCACCACTTACCGCCTCATTAGATCTTTTAACCATAATCCCCTTTGTTTTTATATTAGTTAAGAAAAACACACAATATATAGGAGAGTATAAAAAATCAAGTATTATTTTTAATGTAAATATAAGAAATTATAGGGATAATAAGTTGATATTATTTATTTTTTAATATCTATAAATATCTCTGACTGATTGACTCGGCAATTATACAGACTTACTCCATGAATGGTTTTATTCCATTTAAATGGCGATTTAATAAGATCATATATTGCCTTATAGCTAGCAACCGAATGTAACAAGAAATAAAATGGCCATAAAATGTAAGCGATAATATCTTGTTTCGAAGGTTTCCCACGGCGCATAATTACCGCAGCAACCATAGAATACATAAAAGTTAGACTTAAAATAAGATTAGTGACAGCTAATTTATGTAGCGGCTCATTATTAATAAATAGCCACAACAACAGTAAAATCCACGGTAAAATAAAGAATGAATAAGTAACAAAACCAACAAAGGCCCAGGCAGTAAAATGCCCAGCAAAGGAAGTTTTAACTTTTTGTTTATGTGTATTTTTTAAATATACAATAAAAGTTTGGATATAGCCTTTAATCCAACGACTACGTTGATACATCCAAGCACTAATCGATATAGGAGATTCTTCTAAAGTATAAGAATCAAGTAATGCGGTTTTATAGCCATAGGAATACAACCTCACACCAAGATCGGCATCTTCTGTAACATTATATGCATCCCAAAAACCTACCCCTCGCAGCGCGTTAACTTTAAAATGATTACTCGTGCCACCAAGAGGTAATGGCAAACCTAGAATATATAACGCCTTTATTAAATATTCAAACCAGATACTATATTCGATACTAAATAGCTTAGTCAGCAAATTCTCATCTTTATTATAATAATTAAGCTTTGCTTGCACGCATATATATTCTTCCGGTAAAGAGCGAAACATAGATAAAGCTTTAATCAATTGATCTGCGTCGGGCCTATCATCTGCATCATAAATTGCCACATACTCACCTCTTGCATATTCCATAGCATAATTCATAGCTTTGGGTTTTGTACGTGGAAAGCTATAAGGTACTTTGATTATATGAAAATAATCTGGTAGCTCTATATCTTTTATTTTTTCTAAAGTCGTATAATCATCTTCTTCAACAATTAATTTAACATCTAATTGCGACTTGGGATAAATTAAGTTCGATATATAGTGCACTAGATTTTCTAATTGAGACGCTTCCTTATAAACAGGTAATAATATTGTATATGCTGGATAATTTTCTAATTCGCTGGTTTTTTTTATATCAATTTTAAACAACCACGAAACCAGACATAAAAATAGTTTAAAAAAATTCTGCACAAAAAATATAAAATTACTCATTAATAAAAATAATTTTATACACCACAGTAGGAGAAAACTAAAAACCACAGCACCGTAGGCTACTATTTTTTTATAATTGATACTACCCGCTGTAAAACCAGGATATAAAAATCTAAGATAATGGCTAGCCTTAACAGAGCTCAGGGCTTTTGTTGATCCTTCTAAGATGGCATAAAAATCCTCAGCATGAGCAAGCAAAATTTGATGCTCTTGCTCTAATAACTTATGAACCATATATATGTTATTTACTACAACAACAGATTGATTGTGATTATCATAACCTAAAAAATATCCATCATTACAATAGCTATCTAATGTACTATGGTCCTTAATACGATAATTTTCTATTTGATCAACTATCAGTAGACTAAAATATTTACTATAAGAATCAATAATATCATCACGAGTAATCAGACCATAGTTATATAACACTTCTGTCAGATAAAGCTTCTCGCTCTTCGCTAGAATAATAAAATTTTTAAACTGAGTAAAAGTGATTTTACCCGCAACAACGAATGTATATCCTATTAATAAATCATTATTATAATCTACATCTCTAACCATAATGAAATCAGTAAACCACGATTAATAAGCTTTGCAGCACTAATACTAAATTCACAAAAATATCCCGCTTGTAATGTAATTTTTTTACTTACGCCATAATTATCTATTATAAAGGGTTTTGCAATTGAAATTTGCTCTAAAGTAGTCTTTTGATAAATCCTATCAGCTTTAGGTTGAAAATGATTAAAAGATTGAAACATTAAAATATTCCCTCTCTTAGATTCAAGAGCTGTGGTATAATTTAAATCGAAAACTTGTGAACCCCCAGCAACACCATGAGCAAATTCAATATTATTAAATGTTTTCCCCCATTTATGCTTTTTTACTTTTCCAAATAAAAACCTCATTTCAGCAGCAAAATCATCTGAGTATCCTGGACTTTTATAGACCATTATAGATGGTTGTACTGAAAACATATATTTCGCATTTTGATATATTTTAATTTTCTGAAACAATTGGAACCAATCATAAGTCCGATGTTTATTTAGGAAATTAACTTCATCGACAGATATTACTTTAAACCCAATACTATATTTATCATTCACACCATATTCTAACATCTGCGCAAATTGCCTTTTGGGGTAATGGCGCCTCATGTAGCTTTGAGCGGTTTTCAAATTATGAATTTCTTGATCAAGCATTTTATTTCGATTCGCCTTAGCTTCAGCTGTGAGCTTAGGGTCATTATTAAAAACATATTTCTCTTGATTCAAACATGCAATTGCGGCATTAATTATTACTGCACTTACTTTAGACTCTTTCTTAAAAGCTCTTAAAGCATGATCATCTGTTATATAAATTGAACTTGAAGCTTTGAATTTACCTTTTTCAGGCAACCACGGAGAGGCAAGAGCTATTGATGGCTCTAATAAGCAGCAAAAAATCAGTAATACTATATAACGCATTTAGATGTTTGTTTTTAACCAAGCAATTACCTTACTCAAGTATCCACCATCTTCCTGATTTGGTCTAGCATAAAGATAAAAATTCTTTTGCTTAATTAACGCATCAAGCTTAATCATACCGAGAGAAGCAGAATAAATACAAGGATTACAATCTTCAGCAAACCCTGGAATCATAACAGGCCTACCGATGCGCACCCCGCGAGAAAAAACTTTACCAGCTACTTCTTTCATGCCCTGAAGCAAAGAACTCCCTCCAGTTATTACTACCCTCCTAGCAATTAAGTGATCGACCTCAAGCTGATCATATAAATCTTTTATTAAATCAAAGATTTCTTCAGCTCTAGGAGATATTATTTCAGAAAGGTCATCAATAGAGATAGTCGAATTATCCAAATTCTCTGAGGCGGATGGGTCAAAATCATCCAAATTAATCATACTATCTCTATTAGAAGACATGAAAGCAGCGCTGCCATACATCAACTTAATCTTCTCAGCAGCATTCATATTAATAGCAAAAGCCTTCGCAATATCAGAGGTTATATGCCACCCACCAACAGGAACATAACCACTATATAAAAGTTTTTTACCAAGAAAAATACCAATAGATGTCGTTTTCGCGCCGATGTCAATTATCACCGAACCTAAATTCTGCTCATCTTCAGTAAGACACGATAAACCATCGGCATAAATCGCTAAAAACACATTAGAAATTTCTACCTGACATTTCGATAAACAATGAGATAGATTAAGCAGCATATTAGAATCTGCAGTAATAATATGCATGCGACAACCAAGTTCACGCCCTAGCATACCTATAGGATCTTGTAGAGCATTATGATTATCTAAAGTAAATTCAATTGGAAAATAATGAATAATTTCTTGATCTTTTACTGCAAAATCTTTGATAGATTTTTGAATAAGCTTTTGAACATCTTGTTTGGTAACCGGCTTATTATCCTGTAGCTTTATTACATTATAAACGTAATAAGATTTTGTACCGACGCCAGATAACGAAATCGCTGCTTGTTTTATATTTTTATCGCAGTGTTTTTCAAGAGAATAGATGGCATTTACAAGGCTATTTTCAGCTTGCTTTAAATCGGTTATCATGCCAGATTTGATGCCGTCAGAATAACTGAGGTTTTGACATAAGATACGAGCTTCGCCATTATGCTCAACATATGCAGCCAAAGCAGCGATTTTACTGCTTCCTAAATCTAACACTATAGAATTTGCTAATCTTGCTCTCATCGCCACTTAATTCCTAATATATCTAATAAAAACGAATATAAATTAATTTGATAAAATATTCAAGTTATCTCGCAATTTTTGCTTGCAATATAATTTTATGTCTGATATATCCGTTCTTGGATGGGTGTCCGAGTGGTTTAAGGAATCAGTCTTGAAAACTGACGTACGGGTAACCGTACCGTGGGTTCGAATCCCACCCCATCCGCCATTCTTTGCTCTTGCACGAGCTACGCCTAGCGCGCCATATGTTGTGACATTAACTTTATAACTTATCTCTTACTAATTTTTCTTTGTTTCTCCTCGCTTTTTTCTCTTCCTCGTCTAATCTATAATCTTCCTCAACAACCAACCTAAGGAAAGGTATTGTTTCATAAATTAAGGTCACGAAGTCTGTTATAGAACTTGAAAAATAAAATTTCTTATCTATGTTACGATAGCTGAATGGCTTAAAATTGTTTTCTAGTATTATAGCGCTATTTCCAGCGGCATATTGATTAATATATTTGTTATATTTTACATCCAAAGAGTCTTTAAGCGAAGAAAATTTTCTTTTCGCAAAAAACATTAAAACAGCTTCTAATAAATCTTGTTTATTAAATACAAAAATAACATTTCCAACAATACCATCAATCTCAACATATTTACTTTCAACTAAATACATAGTACCACCATTATATTTGTTTATATATTGCGATTTTGTATGTATCGGGAAAAGCTTTTTAAATTCAGAAGTCGTTGCTTTAGTTAACTCTAATCCCAATGGCGATGGATTAGGTTGCGCTAAATCTTGAGCTACTTTATTCCCTTTTTCTGCTGCTTTAAGATACCATTCAGTCGCTATTTCATAATCTTGTTCAACTCCTAAACCAGATGCATATAGGTCCCCAATGCCTACAAGCGCAGGAATATAACCCGCATCAGCTGATTTTTTATACCACACCATAGATTGACTATAATCTTGTGCGAATCCATTCCAGCCATACTGATAGTATGAAGCAATCCTATTCATTGCTTCACCCTGTCCGGCATTAGCCGCATTAACCAACCACTCATGCGCCAACTTACTATAGGTATCATTATTACCATCTAGATTACTACGATTGGCATAAGCAATACTAATATTATACATGTCATCAACACTACCAAGTTCTATAGCTTTTTTATACCACTCAATAGCTGTATCATAACTTTGTGTAACACCAAGGCCATTATTATAAAGCCTAGCAATAATACTCATGCCAAGCATATCATCTTGTTCTGACGCCCTAAGAGCCAACTCCATAGCCTTTTTGTGATCTTGTTCCACTCCTTTGCCTTGCATATGTAACTGCGCAAGCAATGACATAGCTCTAGGAGCTCCTATTTTAGTACAGGATTGGATGATTTCATATTGCTCTAAACCCATTGCTACATCTAATGCTTTTATAGAGCATTTTGCTTTCTCTTCTTGCGTTCTAATAATTAACCCTAACACCATCACCAGTAGGATAGATACAGAAATAATTTGTTTCCTGTGCAGTCTCATAAATACATCTTATCTAATAATAATTATAATCATATAAAACCCACCATATTAAAGCAACGCTAATATAGACTCAATTAAATTGAATTTTGCACCCTCTCTTCAATCTCTAACTGTATTAAGTTGACAATATTATTTATCAAACAGTACAATTTACACTTTATAAATCATAGAAAACTGACAAAGAATGGACACTGAACTACTAACCGCTGCAATACATTCATTTTTTATGGCTCTTGGCCTGCTTACGCCCCTTGGCATACAAAATATCTTTATCTTTAATCAAGGAGCATCGCATCCAAGGATTATAAATGCGATGCCAAGCGTTATTACCGCCGGAGTCTCAGATACTATCCTTATTTCTATGGCAATTTTTGGTGTCTCTACTTTAGTATTAAAAATACTATGGCTTAAAGAGTTGATCTTTATAGTAGGTTTTATCTTCCTGACCTATATGGGATTTGTCACTTGGCGCAATAGTAATAATGTTAATCTGAAAGACGATTCACATATTCCAATGAACGCCAAACAACAGATATTATTTGGCCTGGGTGTATCATTTTTAAATCCACACGCAATTATTGATACAGTAACCGTTATGGGTGCGAATTCTTTGAATTACCAAGGAACAGCAAAGCTAGTATTCACCCTAGGCTGCATCATCGCCTCTTGGGTCTGGTTTATCTCTCTATCAATTTTAGGAAACCGGGTAAGTAAACTCAGCAATAGTTCGGTGATATTAGCATATGCAAATAAATTATCGGCTATTATCATTTGGTCAGTCGCTGCTTATATTGCAATATGCATCTATCGCGGAGAGTAATACCACTAAAATATAACTCACTGAAAGTTATCAGCATATGATTTTTTGATTAACTGACGGATTTTAGGCTCGATAACTTCAAATTCTAAGTTATTTTCTTGCGCGAATGCCACCGCTGAAGCTTCGTCTGGAAATGACAATGAAAGTTCTTGAGTCATATCAGAAGAGGAGGTCCAACCCATTACAGAATTCATTGTTTGATCCCGAGAGGAGGATATAAATTCAATCAACCATTTAGAGCTCCCAAGGCCTGATTGGTTTATATTTCTAGGTTTTTGATATATACGTACTTTCATAACTAGTTTTTTACTAATAAAGACTGAAATTCTTCAATCACAGCTTTATAAAGTTTTTTCTTAAACGGTATAATGATATCTGGAAGTTCATCCACGTCACTCCAACGCCAAGCCTCAAACTCAGGATGATCTGTAGCTAAGTTAATCTCATCATCACTACCCGTGAACTTAATCAAAAACCATTTTTGCTTTTGCCCTTTATAATTCCCATCCCATAATTTAGGGATCATAAATTTTGGTATATCATAACTGTACCAATTTTTACTCTCTGCAATTATATGACCAGCCTTTGATCCTATTTCTTCTTCCATCTCACGCATTGCTGCCCGGCTTGGCGTCTCACCGACCTCAATTCCACCTTGAGGCATTTGCCAAGCTTGCAACTTTGTGTCCACCCTTTTACCCACAAAGATTTGTCCTTTGTGATTTATAATCATCATACCCACACCAAGCCGGTAAGGTAAAAAACTAGAATTATTCTCTGAGTGCTCCTTCAACATATAGTTACTTATTTCCATTATTTATTGATATGCCAATAAGTAAGTCATAAGCTTTTGAATATTGGTAATCCTCTTTATACATATCAGACAATTGATGCGTTTTGCTAGCACTCTTCTCTTTGTCCTCATCTTTTTTTGCAGAATCATTCTTAAGCGCATTCTTCAATGAAGCTTCAGAAAATCTCTTATTTTCATCTTTCTGTGGATATTCAATTTTCGCTTGTTCTACAATAATATCAGGATTAATACCCTCAGCCTGAATAGATGTACCACTTGGAGTATAATATTTAGCAGTAGTCAGCTTCATACCGGTGTTGTGATCTAATTCCATTAAAGTTTGTACAGACCCCTTACCAAAAGATTTAGTTCCAAGGATAATCGCTCTTTTATGGTCTTGCAAAGCTCCAGCAACAATTTCAGAAGCTGATGCAGATCCAGCATTAATAAGAACTACAATCGGTACTTTTGGAGCTTTTGGAGTAAATTTACTCGCAGAAAATACTATTTCACTAGAAGATAACCTTCCTTTAGTACTAACAATTGTACCAGAATTTAAGAAGTAATCACTTACATCATTTGCCTGTTTTAATAATCCACCAGGATTATTACGCAAGTCTAGGACAATACCTTTAATTGGGCTTTTAGCAGCCCCGATCACTTCTGCCATAGCTTTTTTCAGCTCAGTCATAGTATGTTCATTAAAAGTAACGATCCTAATATAAGCAATATCGCCATCTAATTTAGATTTTACTGCCTTAATTTTTACAATATCTCTAGTTAATTCTAAATCTCTTGGCTTAGCGTCTCCCTCGGTAATGACACTAAGTTTTACTTTAGTACCAGGAGTGCCACGCATAGATTTTACAGCTTTATAGAAACCTAAATTTGAAACTGTTTCATCATTAACTGCTATTATATAATCACCGGCTTTAATGCCGGCTTTTGCGGCGGGTAAATCATCAATCGGTGAAATAACTTTGATAGCACCCATTTCATATAAAATCTCTACGCCAATTCCACCAAACTCACCTTTAGTGGATTGAATAAGATCTTCAAAATCCTCTTTAGTAAAATAAGATGAATGAGGATCTAATGAAGACAGCATACCACTTAAAGCAGCTTCTAGCATTTTTTCTCTATCCGGCTCTTCCACATATTCATTCAGAACTTTCTCGAAAACAAATTGGAATTTTTTATAATATTCTTCATTACTGATTTTTTTATCATCTGCGATTGCGTGAATATTTATAAAAATCATCAACAATATCAAAGAGATATTTCTTATTAATAACATTTTTTAGCTCCTTTAGCTAGCATACTTTAAACATCGAGATTATTAACGACTTCACTCATCTTTGTCAAGGCCTGGCTCTGAATAAACTGAAACCTTTTCTCCGGCTTTTTACCCATCAAATCATCTACTATCTGATCTACCACCTCAAAATCAGCAATAGTTACTTGTATCAAGATACGATTCTTAGGATTCATAGTTGTTTCTTTAAGCTGAGGAGCAGTCATCTCACCAAGCCCCTTAAATCTTCCAAGCTCAATTTTTGCCCTGCTCTTCTTGCCTAATTCTTTGATCATCTCTTCTTTTTGAATGTCATTAGAAGCATAGTAAGTTTTATCGCCCTGAGTAAGCCTATATAAAGGAGGCTGCGCAATATATAAATGACCATTTTCAATCAATTTACGCATTCTAACATAGAAAAAAGTCATCAGCAAAGAGGCAATATGAGCACCATCCACGTCAGCATCTGTCATGATAACTATTTTCTCATAACGTAAATTTTCTTCCCGATATTGAGCAAGAGAACCACAAGCTAGAGCTATCTCTAGATCTTTAATTTCCTGGTTTTGCGCAATCTTATCTGCGGTAGAATTTGCAACATTCAAGATTTTGCCACGAATAGGTAGGATAGCCTGAGTTTCACGATTTCTTGCTTGTTTCGCTGATCCACCAGCTGAGTCACCTTCGACTATAAATAACTCAGTACCACCAGGAACATCACGCGTACAATCCGCAAGTTTTCCTGGCAATCTGAGTCTCTGAGTAAATGATTTACGATTAACTACTTTCTCTGATTTGCGACTTATACGATCTTCAGCCCTAGAAATAATATAATCTAACAACCGGTTAGCATTGTTTTTATCACCACTGAGCCAGTGATCAAAATGATCTTTCAACGCATTTTCTACCAAACGACTTACACCATTTGAGACCAATTTCTCTTTAGTTTGCCCTTGGAACAAAGGATTTTGTATAAAAATAGAAACAACTATGAAAGCGCCATCTAATATATCATCAATAATAATATTAGAAGCGCGTTTATTGCCGGTCATCTCACCATATACTTTTATACCGCGTAGCAATGCCGACCTAAGTCCTTGCTCATGCGTTCCACCAAGTGGCGTTGGAATAGTATTGCAATAGGACTGAATAAAACCTTCATCCTCGCCCCAACCAATAGCCCATTCAATTTTTTCACCAGCATCGAGTTTTACATCACCATCAAATATTGAGCCAGTAATCGAATCCTCTTTAGAGAGCTTAGATGATAAATAATCAGTAAGTCCATTGGGAAAATGCAAAGTATCAACAGCTGGTATATTGCTATTTTCTGGCAGTAACAGAGGGTCACAATTCCATTTAATCTCAATACCTCGATATAAATAAGCCTTTGATTTAGCAAGTTCATAAATTCTTTTAGGCTTTAATTTTAGACTTGAACCAAAGATTTGATGATCTGGGAAAAAGGTAATAGCAGTACCCTTTCTATTTGCAATATTACCCACAAGTTCAAGAGAGGTTACCGGCGTACCTCTTTGATATTCTTGACGATATAGTTTTTTATCCTTAACCACTTCAATAGTCAATCTCTCAGACAAAGCATTAACCACAGACACCCCAACACCATGTAAACCACCAGCAGTTTGATAAGCTTTATTAGAAAATTTACCACCAGAGTGCAATGTGGTTAAAATAACTTCTAATGCTGATTTATCAGGAAATTTCGGATGTGGATCAATTGGTATACCCCTACCATTATCTTCGATTGTAATACTGCAATCTGCGTGCATAGTAATAGTAATACGATTTGCATATCCAGCAACCGCCTCATCCATCGAATTGTCTAACACTTCAGAAACAAGGTGATGCATAGCGCCATCATCTATTCCACCAATATACATCCCTGGACGATGCCGTACTGGCTCTAGCCCTTCTAAAACTTCAATATCATGAGCGGTATAATCGTTATTATCTTTTTTGACCGCTGCTAATTTAAATAAATCATCCATCTTTTTTTCATTTTCACTGATGAAAACACATTATGGTAGTTAATAAAAAAAAGCAAGATTATCATTCCTTAAAGACACAAATCAATAAAAAATGCTCTATAAAATATCGCTTTTAATGCTTTTTCTATATTTAACGATTAAAATGTTTTGATCTATTAAATAATCCTGATAGGAGAGATATATGAGTAAAATAACTGAGAACCCTTTAGACTATCGTAGGTTTTCAAATCGTAACACGTACAACAAAACTGGTGAAGCACGTAGAACAGATCTGATAGCAGCATTAACACTAGATCTACCAACACCAATATCCAACGGATACCTTACCGGCAATCAAAATAATGAATATGACAAAATCTTTGAAACCACGCAAAGCATTGTTGGTTTTCTAGGCGAAAACAATAGCTTTGTAGATGATCTAAAAAGAAAATTTAAATATGACACATTAGCAGAAATAAAGAGCGATTTATTACTCCCAGTAACAGAGGCTGCTAGATTTGGTAACGAACAGGCTAATCTTTTACTACAAACAAATCGCAATCCAAAATTCGTCGTAATAGATTTAGATAATTACGACCAAAAAATGACTAATATATCTCTTCAAAACGCGCAATTACTTAAAGATATCGGAACGGCTGCCACCTTTGGCGATGAGGGAGCTTATGCTAGCACTTACGGTCATTTTGCTTCCATTCTTTCAAGGAGTGGTATTAATGAGGAAGTTATCATAAAAGCTTTAGATGAAATAGATCGAAATAAAACCAAACTAACTAGACGAAGAGAGCTGACAGTGAATACAGTTAATGAATTTCCTGCTGCGCCCGCCCCACTAATGACTCAGGATGACACAAATCTATCCCCCACTGCCCCCTCTAGACCACACTCTGGCACTATATCTCCTGAATTTCACGGCAAAGCTACTAGAACAGAAGCCAACCCTGCGCTGAGCGCACCAAGCAATCCAAGCGACCACCAAATACTCTTAAGAGCACAAGAATTGGGACAACAAGCGCTTAGCCCCAAAAGAAAACAAAGTATCACAGGCGAAACCGAAAAAGGTAAGCAAAAAAAAGAGAGACTGAGGTAAATAAATCTAGAGGATTTGAAAAATAAGCTAACTTTAGCACTACCATTGACAATTAGGCTCAAATATGTCAGTAATAGGCTAAATTTTAAGTGGCTTTATTATGGATTTTATTACAGATTTTATTAAACGTGGATATCACTATCAATGCACAGATCTAGAAGGCCTTCGTAAGATCACGAATGAACGTAAAATTGCCGCCTATATTGGCTTTGATTGCACGGCTAAATCCTTGCATGTAGGAAATCTTATGCAAATTATGATCCTGCGCCTGATGCAGCAATATGGGCATAAACCAATTGTTATTATCGGAGGAGCCACCACAAAGCTAGGCGACCCTACTGGTAAAGATGAAATGCGCAAAATCTTAAGCGAAGAAGAACTGGCAGCAAATAAAGCAGGGATTAAACAATCGCTATCAAAATTCATCAAATTTGGTGATGGCCCCAGTGATGCAATCATGCTTGATAATAGCACATGGCTTGATAATATAGGTTATATGGAGTTCCTGCGCGATTTTGGTCGCCTGATCTCGGTCAACCGCATGCTTACCATGGATTCTGCTAAAGCTAGGTTAGAACGCAGCCAAAGCCTATCTTTCCTTGAATTCAACTATATGCTGCTTCAAGCATATGATTTCTGTTATCTAAATAAACATCATGATTGTTTATTGCAGATTGGCGGTAGCGATCAATGGGGGAACATCATCATGGGCGTTGAACTTGCTCATAAGATGAATGCTAAAGAAGTGATGGGCCTAACCACCCCTCTACTTACCACTTCATCCGGAGTCAAGATGGGCAAATCCATCAATGGAGCTGTTTGGGTTAACGAAGAAATGCTGCCTCCTTATGATTACTTCCAATTCTGGCGCAATATTGAAGATCTTGATGTTGTACGTTTCGCTTTGCTTTATAGCGAATGGTCCGATGAGGAAATGAAATCGTTTGAAAAATTGAGCCTAGAGAATATCAATGATGCTAAAAAAGATTTAGCATATAGACTCACAACCTTATGCCACGGCAAAGAAGCCGCTGAAAATGCAATGGAAACAGCACGCAGAGTATTTGAGGAAGGCGGCATTGGGGCTGATCTGCCTGTTCATGTAGTGGGGGAAGATGATTTACAGACCGGAATCACCGCATGTGAGCTTATTTTTACAAGCGGTCTTAGCGAATCCAAGTCAGAGGCGCGCAAATTAATACGCGGTGGTGGTGCAAGGTTAAATGATAATAAAATCGAAGATGAAAATATGCTGATCACTTCAGCGCATTTAATCAATGACGGAGCGATCAAGCTCTCCGCTGGTAAAAAGAAACATATTTTAGTAAGGGTGAGCTGTTAGTTTTCGTCATTGCGAGGAGATCTTTAAGATCGACGTAGCGATCCATGTTTATATATTCATTGTTTTTCTGGACAATGGCCACGGAGCTAACGCTCCTCTTAGGTGACAAAAAAATTATTCATGCAAACAAGGACGCCTAACCTCTGAGACTTAAAATAGCTTCTTTCATATCGGGGCTTTTAAAAATATAACTTCCTGAGACGATAACATTAGCGCCAGCAGCAATCGCAAGAGGTGCCGTGCTATCATTTAATCCACCATCAACCTGAAGCATAATATCCTTAGTACCTATTTGATCTGCTAGGTTTTTAATTTTCTCAAGTTGATCTGGCATAAAAGATTGCCCACCGAAACCTGGCTGCACGCTCATCACTAAAACCAGATCGCATAAATCAAGCAACGGATAAATCACTTCTGCCGGAGTAGATGGCATGATAGACAACCCAGCCTTACGCCCTAGCTTTCTTATCTGTTTTAATACCGCGCTAATATCGTCGCTGGCTTCATAGTGAACCGTAATGATATCCGCGCCAGCTTCTGCAAACTGAGCAATATAGAAATCGGGGTCTGAAATCATTAAATGCACATCAAACACCAATTTTGTATATGGGCGCAAAGCAGCAACAACAGATGGCCCAATAGTAATATTAGGTACAAAATGCCCATCCATAACATCGATATGGACCATATCCGCACCAGCTTTTTCTAGCCTTATTATCTCCTCGCCCAACTCTGCAAAATTAGCCGATAATATCGATGGAGCAACTTTGATTTTCATTTTATTACCTATATGCTTATCTAAGCATAATATATTTATAGACCCATAATGGGAAATAATTTATTATAAGCTATTATCATTTTTACCATATCGCATGAAAATTACTATAGCATTAATAAAAGAATATAAGACCTGGAGAGATCATAAAGAGATCAATACTGCGCTTACAAGGTCGATTACGAAATATATCCTTTCTCTTTTTCCTAATTTTAAAAAGGTCAAAGAAGTAGAAATCGCGATTCTGCTAACGGATAATTCTCACATGCAGCAACTCAATAATCAATTTCGTGGCAAAAATAAACCTACTAATACATTATCTTTCCCAGATATGACTATTGAAACAAATAAGATCCTTGAACTAAAGCTAGATGAGGAGTATATTAATCTTGGTGATATAGCTTTCAGTTACGAGACAATAGTAACAGAGGCCAAAGAACAGGACAAAAATTTTAATCATCATTTTATCCATTTGCTTGTGCATGGAATTCTTCATTTGCTTGGTTTTGACCATGAGAATGACGCAGATGCAGAAATAATGGAAAAACTTGAGATTGACATTTTAAAGCATTTTTTTATAAAATCACCTTATTAACTTTAAATATTTATATGCCCAGAAACGAAAAAAAAATGACAGAACCTGAGCCCAAAAACATAAGCTCTATTATTGATACTATGAGGACTTACTTCTCTAAACTACTAAATCCTAGCTTCAATCAGATCAAAGAAAATCAATTGCACGATACAATTAAGCAATTGCATGATAATATCAATCATATATCTCCTCACGAGAAACATATATTAGGAAATTTTCTCGCCTTTTGCGATGAAAAAGTGGAAGACGTGATGATTCCTAGATCTGATATATTCGCAGTAAATATTGATATATCCCTTACTGATCTAAGTAAAAAAATTGCAGATACAGGCCATGGGCGCACCCTTGTTTATGAAGATAATCTAGATAATATTATTGGCTTTGTGCATATAAAAGATCTATTTAAAGTCGTCGCTAGCAATAGCTCTGGCTTTAATTTACGTAAGATATTGCGCAAACCTATCTTTACCGCGCCATCAATGAAGCTGATGGATTTGTTAACTGAAATGCAAAAAACACACACTCATATTGCAATAGTGATTGATGAATATGGTGGCACTGATGGTATAGCAACTATTGAAGATATAATGGAAGCCATAGTTGGGCAAATTGAAGATGAACATGACACTGACAAAGATGATCCTCAGTATAAAATAATAAATCCCGGGGAAATCATTACAGATGCTCGCGTTGAAATAGAAGATCTAGAAACGGCTTTGAATGTAGTATTAAAACAAGAAGATGACGATTGCGACACCATCGGTGGATTAATCTTATCTCGCATGGGCTATATGCCAGAAAAAGGGGCGTCTATTGCTCTTGCAGACAACATAGTTGCTACTATCATTGACACAGATGCCCGTATGCTTAAAAAGATCAAATTGACGGTGAGTGTTTAAAAAATCCCCTTATCTATGTCATACCCGCGCATGCGGGTATCCACCTTTAAGTCATGTTGAACTTGATTCAGCATCTTGAAAGACTAGAGGTATTTTGATCCTGGATCACGACGTTACTACGTTCCTCGTGATGACGAAGTGGCCGCCCCGTCATTGTGAAGAGGATGCTAATCCTACGTAACAATCCAGTTTATTTACTTATAACTTATAGCACAAAGGGATATAAAGATTAGTAATTTTGACTATATTACTGGATCACGACGTCACTACGTTCCTCGTGATGACGGGGTACTCGCTCCGTCATTGTGAGGAGGATGCTAATCCGACGTAACAATCCAGTTTATTTTTTCATTATTTGCTGGATAACGACGCTTCGCTCGCCTGTGACGTTGATCACTCATGGATGAAGGAAGTCTATCAAATCAAAAAATTGAAATCAGAACAGCAAAGCTAATTGGGATAGTAAGATTATCATCTATACCAATCTGTGGAGAGTAATATTCTACTGCACTAGCGCCAAGAGCGGCAAAGGTTAGCGACCAGAAACTTGTAGGATATGGTACTATAGCGTGAGAAATAACACTAATTAGTACAGCCGATACAAAAAATGCAGCAGCTCCTTCAAAAGATTTACCATGATTGGTTGGCGTACCCATCCGGCTACCGAACAGCGCGGCGCAAGAGTCAGAGATAATCAGTACCAACCATGACGAAATTGCTACACCTTTAGAAAAAATAATAGCTGTAATTAAAAAACTAGCCATCATATAACTCGAGCCGCTGAGTTTAAAACTACCACTTTTTTCATGGGGACGCATAATTGAGAGAAAATATTTAT
>CAYTBU010000023.1:0-17991 GCA_964436105.1 uncultured Rickettsiaceae bacterium
ATATGGATATTATCGCTTTGTATAATATCCATAAAACTGCTATAGGTAAATCATTTTTATAGGATAGTCGCCAATCAAGCATCAAAGCATTTCTTTATAACCCAAGCAACGCTTTATTCTGGGCAGCAAATAACTTCTCTGATGCGGCGCGGGCTAGCTCCATCATTTCATTTAACTGCATGAGTGAAAATGGAGAGCCTTCTGCAGATCCTTGAATTTCTACTAGATCACCGTTTGAAGTAAATACAAAATTCGCATCGACTTCAGCGTCGCTATCTTCAGGGTAGTCTAAATCTACAATCGCCTGATCTTTATAGATACCACAAGAAATTGCGGCAATTTGCGTAGTCAAGGGGTTTACTTTTAGCACGCGCTGTTTTACCAAATTACTTAGAGCTAGATGAAGCGCAACATAACTGCCCGTGATGGATGCAGTACGAGTGCCTCCATCAGCATTGATTACATCGCAATCAATTAAAATTTGTCTCTCCCCTAGCGCTTTTAAATCGATAGCTGCTCGCAATGAACGACCAATAAGGCGCTGTATTTCTTGCGTCCGTCCGCCAATTTTTCCTTGCGCAGCCTCACGTTTGATTCGAGAATTAGTAGAAGCAGGTAGCATACCATATTCAGCAGTAATCCAACCTTTTCCTTGATTACGGAGGAACCTCGGAACATTCTCATCAACAGTAGCGCTACAGATTACATGGGTATTACCAATTTTGATCATACAAGAGCCATGTGGGTTATTCAGCAAAACTCCAGTTTCTATTGTGATATCGCGAAGTTGATTAAATTTTCTACCAGAGGGGCGCATAATATTTCTCTTAAATGTTATTTAGTGACTTGAAAAATTACATTGATAGAATATATCTATACAGAAGATTTTGAAAAGGAAAATATATATGACTAAAAAAGATAAAACTGAAGAACAAGTAGAAACTCAGGCCGAAGAAATATTATCATCAGCCGATGACGCTTTATCTGAAATTCAAAATGAAGTGGTGGTTTTGAAAGATAAATTAATGCGCACCGCCGCTGAAATGGAAAATATGCGCCGTCGTTACGAAAAGCAAATTGAAGATGTGCGCGAATATAGCGTCTCTAGTTTTGCTAAAGATTTAATGTCGGTTATGGATAATTTTTCTAGAGCTTTATCACATAAGCCAGAAGCTGAAAATGATGCGGTCAAAAACTTCATCATCGGCGTGGAAATGACCGAGAGCGAATTGATGAATATTTTTAAAAAACATAAAATTGAAGCCATCAAGCCAGAAGTTGGAGAAAAGTTTGATTATAACCTCCATCAGGCAATTTCTCAAATTCCATCAGACGAACATCCAGAAGGTGTGATTTTAAGCTCTATGCAAGATGGATATAAATTCAAAGAAAGATTATTGCGCCCTGCCGTCGTTGCTGTTTCAAAGGCTTTGGTTTAGGAATAGATAGACTGAGATTATAAATATAAACTCAGTCTATCAGTGTTTTCTTTGAGCCATAATTTAGCCTGTTTATAATCTGGATAAATTTGAGCCACCAAGCTCCAGAAATTTTTGCTGTGATTCATTTCAATAATATGACACATTTCATGTGTAATTACGTAATATAATATTTCTGGTGGCGCCATGGCAAGCTTGATGTTAAAAGCGAGAGCCGCCCGGCTAGAACAGCTACCCCAGATGGTTTTGTTTTTGTTGATTTTGATAGAACTATAATGAAGATTATATTTGGCCCTCAAAGAGCTAGCTATTATTATAGTCTCTGATAGCAATTTTTCTTTCAAAAAATGAATTAAAACCTCTTTCTGTTTTTCTTTTGGCGCCGAAATAGTGATTGTCTCATCTTCAAATACAACTCCTTTTATAGCCCTTTCTTTGTAGCGCAAAGAATACATTTTTCCAAAAATGGGTATCGTATTTTCTTCAATCAACACTGTGTTTTTTGTTTGTTGTAATTTTCTCCTAATCCAAGATTCTTTAGCTGCGAGGAACGCAAGACCCTGCTTTAAAAACCTTTCGTGAGGTAATATTAACTCTGACGATTGTTGCTTAATTTTAATCGAAACTCTCTTGGCTTTTGTGCTATATCTAACCTGCACCTCAATGATTTCGCCCAGCTTGTCTAAAATAATCACAATCTTCATCGACATTATTAAAAAAGCTATTATACCAAATTAATCTCCATCAGTGAAGAATTGTTGACGGAGTCTTGCCGCTAAGCTAAACTCTTTATATAATTAATTGTTTAAGCGATATTTTAAATGAAAACAATTTTAACCTCAGCCGCTTTAATTTATGCTTTTTTCTGGATAGCTATCACTCTTGAAGATGCAATTACGCCATTTTTTATCGCGGGGTTACTAGCTTACATCTTGCGCCCTTTAGTGCATCATACGGCCGCTAAGTTACATATTAATCGGACTTCTGTAATTACCTTTGTGGTCTTTCTACTTATTTTCTTCATCATTGCCTCAAGTATGATTTTCATCCCATTAGTAAGCAAGCAAATATCACTACTAATTTCAAAAATCCCTGCTTATAAAGATTATATTCAAGAAAGCCTATTACCAGACATGACAAAAAAACTAGGACATTTCGCTCCTGATTTTATAACAAAGATTGATCATGCAATTGATAATTTACTAGGGAATATGGCTCAAACCACTACAAATATTGTAAATCATCTTTTTGATTATACCAGTAGTCTTGCTAATATACTGATGATATTGTTTTTAATCCCAATTTTATTATTTTATTTTTTAAGGGATTGGCCTAAGGAAAGGTTGGTATTAGAAATATTCAGTAAAGGAGTGCAAAGCAAAATACAGCAGTTATTATCTGATATCGATACATTATTATCAGCCTATATGCGTGGGCAATTAAAGGTTTGCGCTATCATGTCGATATATTATTCTACCACGCTTTATTTTGTAGGCCTAGATCTCGCTCTTTTACTTGGCATTATATCTGGTTTTGTCATTATTCTACCCTTTCTTGGCTTCTTCTTTGCCTTTATATTAGCATTAATTTTCGGCTATTTTAATTTTGGATTTGATATTCATTTAACTTATATTGCTATAATCTATGCTATTGGATCCGTTCTTGAAGGGTCTATTTTAACTCCAAAAATTGTCGGTGATAATATTGGGATTCATCCGTTATGGATTATTTTTGCTGTACTTGCCTTTGGTAATTTATTTGGCATAATTGGGATGTTATTTGCTATTCCAATTGCTGGGATCACCAAAATTTTACTCAAATTATTACTGGATATTTATAAAACAAAGAATAAGAAAAATGCATCAATATAGTCTAGAGTTCAAGAGACAAGATGCTTTTTTAGAAGAAGATTATGTCATATCAGATTGTAATGCTTATGTAGCTAATCTAATCTTTAACTTCCCCGTTAGATGGGGCGTAGATCCATATCCACGAACTTTATTGATTATTGGCCCTAAGTCATCTGGCAAGACACATCTTGCTAATATTTGGGCCGCAAAAGCAAATGCTAAATTCGCTAGTGGCGAAGAAATCAGTACCTTTAACAATAGTAATGTCATTATCGATGATATCGAAAATTACGCGGAAAAGGATTTGTTCCATCTTTTTAATCAAGCGCATGAAGATGCTAAATATATGCTTATTACGGCATCATCAAAGCCAGAATTTTCCCTTGCAGATTTGCAATCACGCCTTAATGCAGTGCTACGCGTGCATATTGATTTGCCGGATGAGCATATGATCAAAATATTACTAATCAAAGGTTTTTCAAATCGCTCAATTAAGGTAGGCGTAGAAGTACTGGATTATCTTAGCTTACGTATTACTAGAGATTTTAGTTCAATTGCAACCCTAATCGAGCAGCTTGATTCTGTTGCTTTAAGCGCCAAAAGAAAAATCACCATTCCCTTGATTAAAGAATTAGGAATTTAGTGACATTGTAATACACCAATAATCATTGCGCCCATTACCTATATTCATTATGATAAATTTTTATTACAACTCGTGAGCAAAATATGAAATATCGTATTGAAACAGATTCTTTTGGTGAGATTAAAGTCGAAGATCGCTTTTATTTTGGCGCACAAACGCAGCGCTCACTTGAGAATTTTAAAATTGGCACAGAATTGATGCCCAGGCCTTTAATCCGCTCTCTAGCGCTACTTAAAAAAGCCGCCGCGATAACCAATCAGCACTTAAGGATCTTAAAGCCAGAATTAGCTGATAGCATCGTAGCTGCAGCAGATAGTGTAATTGATGGAGAGTTCGATGCACATTTCCCATTAGTGGTATGGCAAACAGGCTCAGGTACGCAAACTAATATGAATATGAACGAGGTGCTCGCCAATATTGCGAGTGAATCACTTGGGGGCAAACGCGGCGATAAAGCGCCCGTTCATCCAAATGACCATGTCAATATGGGGCAATCATCGAATGACTCCTTCCCTACAGCGATGAATATTGCGACTGCTCTATCGGCTAAAGAAGAATTGCTCCCTGCTTTGCATAATATCCACCAGGCTTTGGATAAAAAAGCCAAGGAATGGGCAAATATAGTCAAAATTGGCCGCACTCATTTGCAAGATGCAACGCCAATTACTTTGGGACAAGAATTCTCTGGCTATGCTACGCAAATTGAATATGGAATCTTGCGAGTTAAATCAGCTTTAACTCGAGTTTATTATTTAGCGCAAGGTGGCACAGCCGTCGGCACTGGCCTTAATTCCACCCCTGGCTTTGCCGAAAAATTCGCTGAAGAAATCGCTAACGCTACCAGCCTTCCTTTCATTACTGCGCCTAATAAATTTGAAGCCCTTGCATCGAACGACGCTTTGGTGGAATTCTCAGGAGCTTTAAATGTTTTAGCAGTTAGTTTGATGAAGATTGCTAATGATATTAGGCTACTTGGCTCTGGCCCTAGATGCGGTTTTGGCGAGTTACATTTACCAGAAAATGAACCCGGATCTTCAATCATGCCAGGCAAAGTTAACCCTACCCAATGCGAAGCAATGACGATGGTATGTGCACAAGTAATGGGTAGCCATATGGCAGTGACTATTGCTGGTTCAAATGGTCATTTTGAGCTTAATGTCTTTAAGCCAGTGATTATTTATAATGTACTGAAATCAGTGAGATTATTATCTGACGCAATGAACAGTTTAGTAGCGCATTGTATCGATGGTATGGAGCCAAATATAGAACGTATTAATGAACTACGTGATCGTTCTTTAATGCTAGTGACAGCGCTTAATCCTTATATTGGCTATGATAATGCCGCTAAAATAGCTAAAAAAGCGCACAAGGATGGCTCTAGCCTGAAAGAGGCAGCATTAGCACTTAAGCTTTTAACATCAGAAGAATTTGATAAATATGTGGTGCCAGAGCAAATGATCGGACCTAGAACCAAATGACAAAACTGCTCAACGCTGATGATATATTATATTTAAAAAGCTTGATCATCGAAGCTGGTCATATTGCTCATCATCATCAAAATCATGATATTACAGTGGAGATTAAAGCCGATTATTCTCCGGTGACTAATGTAGACAAATTAGTAAGCGAAATGATTGTGAGCGGCCTTGCAAAGCTCACCCCAAATATTCTGATCATTTCTGAAGAAGCAGATCTTCCTGAGCGTGGTGCTGCTTGTTTTTGGCTTGTTGACCCGATAGATGGCACTAAAAGCTATATTCGTGGTGAGGATAGTTATACTGTTAATATTGGCCTAATCGAAGACGGCATTCCGGTTTTTGGTTTGATTTATCGCCCATCTACAAAGATGCTACATTATACCGATGCTCATGGTAAGCTTAAAATTGAGCAAGATGGAAATGATCTTACAAATGAAATAATCAGAAAAAATAAACATATTCTAACCGCTGCAGTTAGTAGCAAAGCAATTAATGACCTAACTCAAGAATTTATCACGCAGAATAATATTGAAGAAATTGTGCATATTCCAAGCTCGATTAAACTTTGCCTTGTTGCCGATGGCTCCGTGGATCTATACCCCCGCTTTGGTGAAACCATGGAATGGGACATTGCAGCTGGCGATGCTTTAATTAAAGCAGCTGGTGGTAAAATAATCGATATTAATACAAATGAAGTAATGGAATATAATAAGCCGGGATTTTTAAATAAGGGATTTATTGCTTATGGTCGCAAGACTTAAATACAGTCAATTACTACACATCACTATTTTCAGCCTCAACATCTGTCTCTACTGACTCCTCTTCTTCCACTTTTTTCTTAGGATCATAAGCTACTTGTGTTGGCACAAAAGTTGGTGGCAACAGTCTTTTTGTAAAGAACTTATCAGCATAATATTGGATTTTTTTCGATTTAATCGGCGGAAAAGATTCAATCAAAACAATCTGCTCATCTCTAGGCAATTGTATAACCTCTTGTGGCAACAATAAAGCTCGTTGTACTTCAGAAGTATTTTGAGTACGAGTAGCAAGATTCAAATCAAAGAATCTTGGGCTGTTATAAGAACTTTGTTTAACCGTTTTATTACCACATAATTGCGAAATTAGATTGGCTGTCTCATAGTTATTAGCAGCAAAAGTAATCCGGTAATAGGCGTTAGATAGGAAGGAATTCATCCCCGCTTCTTCATAGATACCTTTTAATTGCTGTGTATCTTGAATGATAAGGAATAAACGCACTCTATATCCACGGAAGAAAGCAATACCAGCTTTAAATTGCTCCATCTTACCTAAGGTAGGGAACTCATCCATCATGAATAGAACGCCATATGGCTCTTCTTTTAAATCAGGAATTTTACGACTTAAAAATTCAGTTGCTTGCTGATAGAATACTTGCATCAATTTCTGTAACCGCTGAATATTGTCCGGCGTTAGCCCAACAAAAACAGTAGTTTTTTGCTTTTTCATTGCTTGAATATTAAAATCAGATGAAGCAGTTGCCGCATCAATTAATGGGTTGGCCCATAATTCAAGTGAAGAATTCATAGTCGATATCACACCTGAACGTTCTTTCTCGGCTTTATTTAAAAAAGCCGCAATATTCATATAAGCTACAGGATGAATTGAATTACCAAGCGTATCAAGCACTACAGATAAATGATAGACCACATCATCACTACGCATAGTACGGACTACCTCACCAAATGATTTAACTTTGGTGTTATCGGCGATAAGGTACAATACGATCGCAAGAAACAGACTTCGCGCTTCATTATTCCAGAAATCTTTTTCTGGCATAATAAGGTTAGCAATTTTTTGTACGTCATCCACCATTTGTCCAGGTTTGCTACTAACCCAATCAATTGGATTATAACAGTGAGTTACTCCATCTGGATTGGTTGGTTCCCATACAAACACACCTTGTCCATTTTGCGCTCGCCACCCGCTGGTTTTTTCATGGTTCTCGAGCTTAATATCATGACATATACATGATTCTGCCCAAAATAACAGATTAGGAATTACGAAGCCAACACCTTTACCAGAACCAGTAGGAGCAAACAACAAAGCATGAGAAAAGCCATCGGTGACAAAATATCCATCCTCATCAACACCAAGTAACATTCCTTTTTTAGATCTAATACCAGCGCGCTCTATATCATCATAATCAGCCCACCTCGCATCACCATAAACTTTTTCTGTTCGTGAGACAGGGGTCCATGCACGAATAGCGTTAAAATTATTAATATATATAATTAAGGATAATATTGATGGAGCAAATAAAGATATACATAGTTTGAGTTTAAGGTAACCATAGGCTTCTAAAGGTAATTTTGTCCATACCGACATTAACCAACTAGCCCATTGTTGGGTAATTAGTATAGTAGATAGATCAACATCCACTGAGCCCGTTTGATTGGTAAAATAAGCAGTCATTACGCCCGAAACCCATAAGATAATTATTAGGCCGAATATATGAATTATGACTTTAGAAATAAAATTTCTGACTTTATGTATAAAACGAACCATAATTCTCCTTATGCTGCATTTTTATAATATACTTCTGAAATATATCTTTTGCCGCCGCTGCCACGTTTTAATTGTACTACAATATCTACCACGGCTAATATATATTTTTTTATTTCATCTGGTGGCATACCAAGACCAGCCTGCATAACCATAAGTTTTAATTGCTCTAAGGCCATGGCTGGAGTATCGGCGTGTAGAGTCGAGATTGATCCTGGATGACCAGTATTAATAGCCCTTAAAAAACTAAAAGCTTCAGCTCCCCTTAGCTCTCCAACAATTATGCGATCTGGGCGCAAACGAAGGCAAGCCTCTATTAGATCTTGCGTAGTCACATGAGCCCGCCCTTGCCCACCTTTAGATGCAAGCAAATGGACTCTGTTCAAATGCTGAGGTAGCATTACCTCCCTGGCATCTTCAACAGTTATTAGCCTTTCGTGAGTTGGAATAGCTAGTAATGCCGCATTAGTAAAAGTAGTTTTACCAGTCGAGGTACCGCCACTAATAATAATATTTTTCTTCGCATTAATGGCGAGTGTTAAAAATTCTGCTATATCGTTTTTCTTTAATAACTTTTGTAGCGCTACGGTATTAGGATCTTGAATTTCAGTAGTGGCAGTATTATCAAATGCTCCCATTTTTTTATAATCTTCAAGAGTAAGCTGCATAGAGCTACCTTTCCTGATCGACATTGCAACTGTCTTAGGTTCACAAGCTGGAGGAAAAATGATCTGAATACGATAACCATTAGGTAAGGTCGCAGATAACAAAGGTTTTTCTTCAGAGACTGTTTGCTCAGTTGATTGTGCTACTAGCCTTCCGAGTCCTAATAAATGATCAATATCAAGTAATGGTATTTGTTCAATTCTTAAATCACCACGCTTTTCTACCCAGGCTTCACCCGGTTTATTGATCATAATCTCATTTACTCCTTCTTCAGCAAAGAGAGTATTTAGTGGGACTAAAAACGATTCTAAAGCAGCATAACTCATTGCATTACTCGGGACTTACTGATCGCCCTGATTGGGAAGATGTAGTCCTTATTAACATAAATTTTTATATGTTCACCTTGGTTAACTGTTACAGTTGGGGTAAACTTATTATCCTTCACAATAGTATCACTAACTTTGGAGCTAATTTCTTTAAATGCATCTATAGAAGCTTTTTGTGTTTGAGATGGAGTTGAAGCGGTAGCTGCTGTAGCAGTATTACCTGCCGAGATCGAGACAAGAGCGGTAATTAATGTTGACAAATTACCAGAAGCAGTTGTATCTGATAAATTAGTATTAGCGGTATTACATGCATTTAAAACGCTAGCATATGTAGTAGGATCATTCGCTACATTTTGTTGTACTTGCACACAAATAGCACCTATTTGGGCTGTTGGAGTAGGATAAGTTGTCGTATTTGCACTTACCTGTCCTATAGTTGTGCTAATTGAGGTAGCAGTAGCGCTTTGAGTTGCCGTAGTATTATTCGACGGCACCGGCGGTACGATTTTATCTAAAGTGCTAGCTAATGCGATGTTAAATGCTGAGGACAGAACTACATTTGCAAATTGCTCTTTATACTTATTATCAACTCTACCTTGAATACCTTGACGCCCAAGATGATCTACCGTATCGCTAGCAATATTAACGCTAAAACCTGATGGCAAATCAATACGAGACCAGGCAATATCAACTCTTCCAGATCCACCCGCGGCGCTAATAGAGAATCGCCCAATAACTCTTGATCCTTTAGGAACTAAAATAACTTTTCCATCTTCAGCATACACATCGCGTGATACAAGAGCTAGTATTTCTCCAGGAAAATCACTATTGATAGCACTTTCAAGCACTGCATCAATAACCTTACCCCTGCCCAAGACTTGAGATAAGTTACCACGATAGGTGAAATTACTTTGTATTTCTTTTTCTTCTGGGGTTAACGTTTCGGGCTTGCCACTAATAAGAAACATAGAAGATTTTCTTTTTGCTTCTTCTCGTTTTTGTTGCTCTGCAGTAGTATCGGTGGGGGCTTTATCAATGAATGGTATAGAAGATGGCATACTAGGTAGACTAGGTGCAGAAGGCTTTTCAACAACTGCTTGAGGTATAGGAGCGGTATTACTCGCCGCACTTTCTTCAACCGCTGTTGGTTTCACAATCTTTGGTAATTCTGGCACAGCTGGTATGGCAGATGACTCTGCATTATCTGATGTATTTGGCTTAAACACTTGCGCAGGAGCCGTTAAAGGCGGAGGAGCCGTTGGAGTATCTGGCTGTTGAGACGCAATGATTTGATATATTATATATACCACTATAACACCGAATATAGCCATAATGGCCATATTCCGTTTAGGGTTAGAGGCTACTTTAGAGAGCTCGGTATTTACTTCTACGCCTTCTGCCGTAGGAGTTTGAACATTTTGCTCGTTAATATCATCTGGTGCTTGCTTCTCATCTGCCATACTTATCTAGCTCTTTTTTTAGGATAATAGAACCTTACTACATAGACCAAATCTTTCTCATCTTCTTCTAGACCTAGCTCCTTTGAAACAATATCAAATTGATAAGTTCTTTTATTAGTGATGATTGTCATGTTGGTACGAATATTTTTTTCTAACGGCTTTATAAATAACCTATTACCCAAAGGAGATACCGTCCACGCATAAGCATCACCAAGCGATATTGTTTGTATCTCCTCTTCTTTAGCAAATTCAATATGAGATTGAAAACCAAAATGAAGGACTAATAGATATACTTCATTAGGATTATAAATATAAGTCTTAATCCTGTTATCTGTCGTAATTGACATGTCCTCATCCTCAAACGCAAAACTCACGTTAAAAGTAAGAGTTAAAAAAATTATTAATATTAATCTAGCTATTATCATCATCGACCTTATATCCTATAATTTGAAAACCTACAGGGTTGATATCCCTTTCTTCTTCCTTTAATTCCATAGCAACATAATTATATTCAATAATTGCTATTTTATTATATGACTTACCCTCACCACTATTTTCACGAATTACAAAACGTACAATATATTTTTTATCTTCAATTTTAGACCAAGATTTTATATTTAAATAAGTATTGTTATTCTGCCCATATCTTACCGATGGATCATTCTCTTTGTTGTTAATATAGATACGATAACCCCAAAAAACAGATCCGCTAGAAAGTAATCTTACAATAGTTGCGGCCTGTTTTCCAAAATCCACAGGATTGTAAGTTTCTCTTGCGGAAAGATAACGTTTAATAAAATATCTCGTAAGACTATCATCCATACTAAGAACATCCGTTGATGCCGGAGTCACAATTTGGGCTAGGCCAGTATTTTCCTCAACTTGTATAACAAAAGGATCAAATTTTTTAGATGTAGCGATTTTTGTTACGGAGATCACCGATATAACCACCACTATGCTACATATTACAGCAAATATAACGAGCAAATTTCGTTGTACCAACGTTGTTTCATAACGCTCTTCATACCAGCTGCGCATAGCAACCACTTCTTTTCTAGAATTGGGCGCGGGGTCGGCATTAGAGTCTTTGTTAAACAAAGATTTGATATTAAACATGTTTATCTACCCAACTAATCAATGGTTAAAGTGATTATGACGAGAAAACATTAGATAATAAATAAAAGATAGATTTTTTTGGATATTATAGGCAAAAAAAATCTAGAGAGTGGCTTTTGCAGCGCAGGATTATGGCGGGGGGAGTGAATTTGATATTATAAAACAATACAGCTAACTTAAGGGGACATGGCTATACAATAACTTAATATTGAGCAGCCACCCCCTAATAACCGTTATTTAAATCGCATCATTATGACCGGCTAGATCACCGGCAGCAACTACTTCAACTTGCTCCTCTGCTGATATTCCATGATCAGTAAACCAATCTACTATTTCATCATAGCCTTTGCTAACACTCATCTGCAATATACCTATAGCACCAGCACCCTCTAAAGTCTCTGATGTCATTTTCTCCAACAAAAACACCACCGTATCTTGATTAACACTGAGTGACATATAGGCCGCAGATACGAGATCAGAAGAGTCCGCATCAAAGCCAATAGAGATTAAATATTCTAATATATCCTGGCGCCCTTTGCCTGCCGCACAAAGGAATACATTTAAAGAATATTTATTAAGCGGTTGATAACCGTGAGGACTTTTAATAATTTCCGCATTATCGTTAATCCCTTGCTTAATTTCTGCTAAAGGAGCGTCATTTTCTATTAGTTCAAATAATTCTATCATCGTCATATCTATAATCCGAGTAAGTTAATATATAAAGACTATTATATACTAATAATCAAGTTGTGTCAATACTTTTACTGAACAGAAACTTCATCATCCCCTATTAAGCCAATATCTTGTGATGATACCTCCAAGGAGGCTTCATACATTCTAGACGATTCTGCTTCTAGCAAAGTAATAATTTGCTCCGAGAAAGAATCAATCTCCCAGCCATTTTCTTTTTGCATTTTATACGCCATTGTAAGAGGTGTATAGCCACATTTTTGCAAAGTAATATTTGCGCCAGCATCAAGTAATAATGCCACAATTTTTGGATCTCGCCCTATTACTGCTGCCATTAAAGGTTGATATTCGTTATTAGGAAGATTAATATTTTCTATTCTAGAAATAAGAAATTCAAATATCTCGAAATTAGCGGTTTGTGCGGGTATAAATAAAAGACTAGCGCCATATTGACTCATTAAATCTAACTCCTCCATTATCTCAAGTAGAAAAAAAGCAACGTCCATACATGCTCCGCGGTATAGAGATGGTATTTTGCGCGCATAAGCAAAACAAGCAATCTCAAAACACTCCTTAATATCATTAACATAATCATTCGCTACTAAGAGCTTTACTACATCTAGACGCCCATGTTGTGAAGCAATAAGTAATGGGAATTCACCATCAATTTTTACAGTACATTGATCTTGGTTACTATCTAATGATTCAATAATTTCTTCAAGATCACCATTATTTTTAATTAGATCAATTATACTGGGCATAGCAATATCTCCTGTAAGATAAATACTATATTAATACAGCTTGTGATTAGAGTTAATATTTTTGTAATTATAAGATAGATTAATATTGCAGCATGAGTCTTTGTGGTATCTATAATCTTATCTTACTTTAAAAAAACTATAGGATAAAGTAATGACATCAACATCATCCATTGCTGGGTCATCCTCTAATTCTGGGCTTAAGAAAAATGATACTGGCATCATAACTTTAGCGCCAGCACGCAGTAGTTGTTCTTCAAAACAGAAGCAATGGACTTTGTTAAAATATTGTCCAGCTTTTGCCGGGCTAACATTATAAATAGCCGTACCAACTATATCTGTTTTACTATTATTTTCAGCATAATAAAATATTAACGTATTTTCCCCAGTCTTCACAGTGACCATTTTTTGTTTTGGGATAAAAAGCCACGGAAGTTCAGGCGAAACATTGGAGTCAAATCTTACTGTAATATTGCGTTTACCTTTAGTAAGACTAATACCATTACTTTTACGCGTTGTGCCATCAAAACCAGTAGCTTTACAAAAAAGACTATATATTGGAGCAGAAGCAAGCGTTAGGAATAGCATGCTGCCAAGCAAGGCAAACAAGGCAAAAGTGATATTAGAATTTTTATTCATTATAAAGTAAATTTTATAATCGTGACAGAGAAGAATAAGATCGCCATTGCAGCTAATACTACTAATAGAGCTAAGTTCTTTTTGTCTCTCTTGGTATTTTGTTTTTTCATAATTTCTATATTAAATAATGATCTATAATCATAGCAATAAAAAGTGCAAAAAGGTAAAAAATAGAAAAGAAGAACAAACGCGGAGCTTTCTTATTGAATTTATCTGCTTTTAAAGAAAAAACATAATATAGGAATATTGCCCCTAAAATTAATGCTGCCACTCCATAAATTAAGCCATTCATATGAATAAATAATGGCAGAAATGATGATATGATTGTGAAGATGGTATAAAAAATAATCTGATTCTTAGTATAATCATCGCCTTTAATTATTGGCATCATGGGAATATTACATTTTTTATAATCTTCCGATTGATAGAGCGCTAATGCCCAAAAATGCGGCGGGGTCCACAGGAAAATAATGAGGAATAAAATGATAGATTCGGCAGAAATATTACCCGTTACTGCTGCCCATCCGATCATCGGAGGAAAAGCCCCGGCCGCACCACCGATAACAATATTATGAACAGAGCGTCTTTTTAACCAAATGGTATAAATAAAAATATAGAATAAAATAGTAATAAGGAGGATTAATCCAGCAAGATAATTTACACAAAGCGATAATAGCATTACCGCAAAAAGACTCAAGATAACACCAAAAGCCAGACCATCATCAGATGATATTTTACCAGTAACAATAGGACGTTTTTGTGTACGCTTCATAATGGCGTCAATATCCCTATCATACCACATATTAAGAGCGGCAGCAGCTCCATGGCCAGCTATAATGCATAGTATTGTAATAAAGCCTAATAAAGGGTGGATATAACCAGGCGCCATTATCATGCCAACAATGCCGCTGAAGATCACTAAAGACATCACCCTAGGTTTCATTAAAGTAATATAGTCGCTTACTGAAGATATATCTTCTTCTTTTATTACTCTATTATTCATCTTTGATAATTGGCAGTTTATCGAATGAATGGTAATTAGGTGGTGATGGCAAAGTCCATTCTAAAGTTGTTGCACCCTCGCCCCATGGATTGTTTGGACAAATCTCTCCGTGTTTTAATGTTCTCCAAACAATATAAACAAAGAAGAAAGCAGCAGCCATGGAAATGGTAGAACCAATGGAAGAAACCATATTCCAGCCAGCAAAAGCATCTGGATAATCTGGTACCCTTCTTGGCATACCAGCCAGGCCTAAGAAATGCTGCGGGAAGAAAGTAAGGTTCACGCCAATAAAAGTGATCCAAAAATGTATTTGGCCTAAAGTTTCTGGATACTGGCGTCCTGACATTTTGCCAATCCAATAATAGAAGCCTGCAAAAGCTGTAAATAAAGCGCCTAGTGACATGGTGTAATGAAAATGAGCAACCACATAATAAGTATCATGCATGGAGCGATCAATTGAAGAATTTGACAGCACAACTCCAGTGACGCCACCGAAAGTAAACAGGAAAATAAATCCAAGACAAAACATCATTGGTGTTTTAAATTCAATAGACCCACCCCACATTGTTGCAATCCAGCTAAAAATTTTAATACCGGTTGGAATAGCAATTATCATCGTGCCTGCGGTAAAATAAACTAAAGCATTAAATCCAAGTCCAACAGTGAACATATGGTGAGCCCAAACGACGAATCCAACTATACCAATAGCAACCATAGCGCCTACCATACCAAGATATCCAAAGACTGGTTTTTTAGAAAAAGTTGAAACGATTTGACTAATAATGCCAAACCCTGGCAAAATCACAATATACACTTCCGGATGGCCAAAGAACCAGAATAAATGCTGGAACAAAACCGGATCGCCACCACCAGATGGTACGAAAAAAGAAGTGCCAAAATTACGATCAGTCAGAAGCATAGTGATAGCGCCGCCAAGAACTGGAATAGTCATAATAAGCAAAAATGCTGTGACGAGCACAGCCCAAACGAATAACGGCATTTTAAGCAGCCCCATACCAGGAGCGCGCATATTAAAAATAGTGACGACAAAATTGATAGCACCAAGAACTGATGAAACACCTGCTAAATGAAGGCTGAAAATCGCCATATCAACTGCCGCCCCAGGATGCCCTAAAATGCTACTTAAAGGGGGATAAGCTGTCCAACCAGTACCAGCACCTCCATCAACTAATGCTGAAGCACATAACAGTAAAAGAGATGGTACTAAAAGCCAAAAACTAATGTTGTTTAACCTTGGGAAAGCCATATCTGGTGCGCCGATCATAATTGGCACGAACCAATTAGCAAATCCGCCAATTAAGGCTGGCATAATCATAAAAAACACCATGATAAAAGCATGGGCTGTAATGATCACATTATATAATTGATGATCCCCACCAAGAATTGTTCCTCCTGGTTGAGCCAGCTGCAAACGCATGACGAACGAGAATAGACCACCAATAATACCAGCAATGATAGAGAGGATAATATACATTGTACCGATATCTTTATGATTAGTGGATAAAAGCCACCTTCTCCAACCTTGTGGTGCGTGATGCGATTCTGTCATGATGTGTTCCTAAATTCGTTTATTATTTTACTTGCGCCGGTAAAGCTGCTGCTTCAGTAGCCGGCTTTTTACTTTTAACCCAAACTTCAAATTCTTCCTCTGTTACTACCTCAACAGCAATAGGCATGAATCCATGATTTACGCCGCATAATTCTGAACATTGACCGTAATATATGCCAGGCTTATCGACCTTAACCCATACGCTATTTACTTTACCAGGTATAGCATCTTTTTTAACGCCAAAAGCTGGTACAGCAAAAGAATGTATGACATCCGCGCCCGTAAGTAAAAACTCTACGACTTTGCCAGCCGGGATAACAACACGATTATCTACTTCAAGCAATCTCAAAGTAGATTTATCATCAGGTAACATATAGCTATCAAACCCAAAATTACCATGATCTGGATAATCATAATGCCAATACCATTGATATCCTACTACTTTAACGGTTAAATCTACTGTTGGTATTTTCTCAGCATAATATAGGCTACGAAATGATGGCACTGCAATTACAACAAGCAAGATTGCTGGAATGATTGTCCAGATGATTTCCACTAGCACATTATGCGAAAATTTATTTGGAATAGGATTTACTTTCGCATTAAACCTGAGACATACATAGGTAAGTAGACCAAACACTACCACAACCACGCCAAAGAGGATGACCATCAAAAAATTATGCAAATGGTCAATATTCTCCATCAATGGAGTTGCGGCTTTTTGGAAGGTCATTTGCCACGGCTTGGGCTGATCAGCAAAGCTGTTATATGCACCAGCAAACAACGTAAAAAAAGTGAAATATTTCAAAATATTTTTCATAAAATTCCTATTTAGGGGCCGCATAGTGAGAGACGGCGCCAATCAATCTATATTAGTAGGATTATACTCATTTTTTATATTACAGGAAAGTAAAATTACTTAATCCCAAGAACTTCTTGTAATTCACCGCTCTCTAGCATTTCTCGGACGATATCGCAGCCACCAACGAACTCACCTTGAACGTATAATTGTGGGATAGTTGGCCAATCAGAATAATCTTTGATAGCTTGACGTAATTCCATATTTTCTAAGACATTAATATCCTTAAATTCTACGCCTAAATTATTAAGCGCCCCTACCACCGATGCAGAAAATCCACATTGCGGGAATTTCGCAGTACCCTTCATAAAAAGTACAACATTATTATTTTGTACTAAATTCTCAATTTCTTCAAAAATTTTATTTTCAGCCATAGTGACACTCGTTGTTTATTCAATTATAATTATTTGATTATACAAATAATTATAAAAAGTGCAAACTAGCGATATAGAAAATATTTTTAAAATCTTCAAGCAGCATAATCCTAATCCACGGACCGAGCTAGAATATGTCAATAATTATACTTTGCTAGTGGCCGTGGTGCTCTCAGCCCAATCTACTGATGCCGGGGTCAATAAAGCAACCAAAGCTTTGTTCGCAAAATATGATACGCCCGAGAAAATGGTGACTCTTGGTATTGATGGTTTAAAAAAATATATCAAAACTATTGGGCTATTTAATACTAAGGCTGCGAATGTCATTAAATTATCAGAAGATTTGATCAGGGACCATAATTCAATCGTTCCAGATAACCTTGATTCTTTAGTAAAATTGCCAGGAGTTGGGCGCAAGACTGCCAACGTGGTCTTAAATGCCGCCTTTGGCAAGGCCACTATGCCAGTTGACACTCATGTTGGGCGCGTTGCCAATCGTATTGACCTATCAGATGGCAAGACTCCAGAGAAAATAGAGAAAGACTTACTGGACTTGATCCCGCAAAAATATTTATATGA
>CAYTBU010000024.1:0-13913 GCA_964436105.1 uncultured Rickettsiaceae bacterium
GCTCAAGGTCATAAGATAAATGATTAATAAACTATGGATAATATTATGAAAAAATTACTATTATTAACAGCTATTACAAGCTTATCAACTTCAGCAATAGCAGAAAATGGAGTTTCAACTAAGCTTGAAGGAATGTTTAATTTTGAAAGTGGGTCTAGAAACCAAAGTAAAGTCCCGGCAGGTACAAGCAAAAATGTATCTGCAAATAGGAAAAATTTTGCTTTTGATACAGAAGCTAATTTCACTGCAACGGTTTCAAACACTATTGATTGCCTAACATACGGCGCAAGATTAGGTGTGCAAACATCAGCAAAAAACACAAGCTCTGCAGCTTATAATGGTTCACATTTATTCGTGACTTCAAACTATGGCAAATGGGAATTAGGCGCTGGTTTTGACGCTAACACCCAAATGGGCGTTAGTGCAATGGATATCGCTAGAGGTTCTGGTGATCATTGGGAACGTTATTGGTACGCACCAGACACTGAATTTGTTGGTAACGTGACTTCAGATAATAATGCACCTGATAATTTTACTGATTATGGCACAGAAAATTCAAGAAACATCACTTATTTTACCCCTGTAATTAAAGACTTTATTCAATTTGGTATTACTTACACCCCAGACACCTCAAATGTTGGCGTAGGAGGATTCTCTAAAGACTATACCCCAAGCTCAAAAACACGAGCTTTAGAAGTTGGTACCAATACATATTCAGATAGCCAATCATACAAAGACTTAATTGCTTATGGCGTTGCACTGACTCATCATTTAGCAGATAATACCGATATTAAAGTTACCTTTACTGGCGAGACCGGAAAATCAGCAAAACGAGGAGTCGTATTTGCTACAGCAGACGCAACAAAAACCTCAATCAGCACATATAAACTATCGAACCTAAAGCGTTATAACTTCGGAGCCGTGCTAGATCATAACAATTGGTCTTTCGCTGGATCATACGCTACTCAAAAAGGCTATACTAACCAAGAGATTAACCAGGGACGTAATAAGTCTCATTTCTATACAGCGGGTACAGCATATAAGGCTGGCCCAGCTGCAGTAAGCTTTGTATATTCAGTTGGTAACAATTTAAAAAACAAAGTATCATCTTATACCCTTGGCACCGATTATAAATTAGCGCCCGGCTTTGTTCCTTATGTTGAAGTGACATATTTCCAAGCAAAAGGTAAAAAACTACCTATTCTTAATGATAATACCACTTACAAAACAAAAGGTACTATTGCTTTGATTGGAGCAACATTAAAGTTCTAATTTAAGCTCTGATTTCATTTTAATAGGCCTCTTCTAAAGAGGCCTATTTTTTTGCCCTCAGGTCCGTTAAAATCGTTGACATGTAAGGTATTTTTATATATAAGTTTGTTTTAAAGTATATTTATTTAAGGGTATTTTATTATGAAACGTACATTTCAACCTAGTAATTTAGTTCGCAAAAGAAGACATGGCTTCAGGGCGCGCATGGCAACTGTTGGTGGTAGAGAAGTGCTAAGAAGACGCCGCGCAAAAGGCAGAAAAAGACTTTCAGCTTAATAAATTGAATCTCTTACCGTTAAAAAATCAAAAATCATTTGATCTCGTCAATAAGCTTGGCAATAAAATCCGTGGCAACAATATGCTGATGGTTTCTTGCCTCGCTGATGATCAACTCCTTACTTCCCCCAATTCACCTTCTATACATCTAGGCCTCAAGATCAGTAAAAAGCTAGGCAAAGCTGTAACTCGTAATAAAATTCGCCGGCGTATCAAGTCTATCATACATCATGCAACTAAAATATTACCATCAGGTCTATGGAAAGAGAAAGCTTTTATTATTGTGCCACGCAAAGGTTTTGATCTGATTAAATATTCTACCTTGCAAGAAGAAGTAACTCACCTTATACAAAAATCTTCTACATAACAATCATCTATGCTACACTTATAACAAAAATTTATTATTAGTAAATTACATACTATCAAAAAAATAAAGCACTGATATAATGATTGAAGATATAAATCATTCAATCATAAACAATGTCTAATATTAAAACACGCTTTCTCTCTGGAATTACTCTTGGTAGCACTACATTATTCGCTATAATATACAGCCAAGTTTTTCTTAATTTATTACTGATATTAATTGGATCACTGATGCTATACGAGTGGCGTCAGATTACAAAAAGAGAAGAAAAATATTTGCATTTAGGGCTAATCATCATCATCATTCCAATTCTGTCATTATATCTAGTGAGTTTAAAACCCGAGGGTAAAATTGCGCTTCTAACTTATGCTTTGATCATCGCTGCAGTAGATACTTTTGCTATGTTTGGTGGCAAAACTTTTAGAGGCCCCAAGCTGGCTCCAACAATTAGCCCAAATAAAACATGGAGTGGTCTAGCTTCCGGATCTATTGCAGGAGCAATCACCTCACTATTAATAAGCTTCATGATCCATGAATATAACGTACGATATTCTCATCTGGAATTCTTTTTCTTTGGCTTAATTATTGGAATTATCGAACAATGTAGTGATTTATTCATCTCATTCTTTAAACGAAAATTCTCTGTGAAAGATAGTGGTAATATCATTCCTGGTCATGGAGGAGTATTAGATCGATTTGATGGCATCATTCTAACAGCACCTATTTTATTATGGATTTTATAATATGAGACAATTATTACGCAATATATTAAGCGATAAAAAAATAGCCTTTAACGCATTATTATTGCTTATTTTAATATATTTTATTTTCCATGCATTAGCTGGCAATAGAGGAATTATTGCTTATTTTAAACTCAATCAACAAATTGAAAAATTAACCACGGAACTTGACAACTTAAGAGCTGAAAGGATTGCACTAGAGCATAAAGTAAATTTATTAAAATCCCCCTTAGATAAAGATATGCTAGATGAACAGGCCCGTAAAATCCTTGGCGTTTCTAAACCGAATGAAAAAATATTTATCGTTAAGCCGGATAGTTAACCATCTTCTTCTACCTAGCTTTATCTATTGTAACGTAATGCTCTCCATCACGTTCAATGATATCATATTTACGTTTGGCAATATTATCTTCGAATTTAATAACACCAGAAGCACCTAAGTAAGTATCTTGCGAATTCAAACGTGTTAAGAACAACTCATGATCAAGACCATACCCAATATATTGCGACGTCATTCTACCTAAATCATAAGCTAATAAATCCAGGAACGTTAAATGAGATATGTTCATAATTTCTTTAGCTTTGATATTTAAATTATAATTTTTATAATTTAATGACCCAGTATACACTACTTTAATAGGCTGCGTAAAAGCTATATCAATTCTAGAATCACCAGAAATTACCGCCTTTTTATCTAAATGATGCATTTTTAATGAAGATAATATAACTTCTAATGCTTTTGCATCATCCGCAATATAAATCACCGGCTTACCTTCGCTACTCTCGTTCATTTTATCGACGATAGGAGAAATATTCTCTACTACTTTTGCAATCTCTGCAGTAGAGTCAGTGTAATATTCTATATGCACTGGGTTTCCACCACCTCGCATAACTATATCTTGTATTAATTTACCTACCATTTCTGAGTTTCTAGTTTTTGGTAACAGCAAAATAAAATCCTTAAATTCTTTAGATAAAAAATAATCCATCAATCTTTCTGTTTGTCGCATTGGAGCATGGCCAAACACATATGTATTATTAGCAGCCAGAATAGGATTATTCGATAAAGTAATAATGGTAATATTATTTTTTTCTGCTTTAGCAATAATACTAGATGTAACATTTGAATATAATGGACCTAAGACAATTTTAGTCTTTTTGGCTATAATTTTATCCATCATTGTATTTGCAATTTCTTCAGTCGCACAATCATAAATCATTAATTTAACATGCCCTTGTAAGGCATCTTCTAACCCAAGCTGAATGAGAGAAGCCAACCTTTTGCCTTGCTCCGCATTCGTGCCTGTAAGAGGCATTAAAATCGCTACATCAATTTTAGGCTGCGTTTTATTCAAATCTCCACATCCAGATAAAAAAAGAGAGAATAAAATGATGCAACTAAATAGTTTTTGCCTTATATTTACCATAAGAAACTCCAATATTTATTATAATGAAACCACAAGCAGGATTATATATCGTATCTACACCAATCGGAAACATGGGCGATATAACTTATAGAGCCTTGGAACTTTTACGTAATTCCGATTATATTTTTTCAGAAGATACCAGAGTCACAAAAAAAATACTAGAAAAACATAATATTGATATAAAATTGTCGGTTTACAATGACCACAGCGATCAAAAAACACGTGACTATATTAAGTCGCTGATTAATCAAGAAAAAGTAGTGAGCTTAGTATCAGATGCTGGTACCCCTCTTATCTCTGATCCAGGCTATAAGCTGGTAAAAGAATTGCAAGATGAAAATTACTTTGTTGATACAGCTCCAGGAGTCAGCTCTGTGATCAATGCACTTGTGTTGTCAGGCCTCGCAACCGATCGCTTCCTCTTTAATGGATTTATTCCAAAAACCATCCCAGGTAAAGAAAAAACATTCTCAGAATTAGTGAATTTAAAAGCTACTCTGATTTTTTTTGAAACTGCCATACGATTAGTTCCTAGCCTCAAAGTAGCCAAAGAGATATTAGGTGACCGCGAAGCCACTGTAGCAAGAGAGCTAACTAAAATGTATCAAACGATTAAACGAGATAAAATCTCTAATTTAATCAGTTTTTTTGAAAACCACCCGGCAAGAGGTGAGATTGTTCTCCTAATATCTGGCGAGAGTAACCCGGATGATGCATCACTAACATTAGACGAAGAAATTACCACCCTGCTCTCCTCCGGCATGAGCACAAAAGATATCAGCACTAGCTTAAACCAAAAATACCCTCATATTAATAAGAAGATTATTTATAATATGGCAAAGAATATGAACAATTAAGATAAAATTAGCTCTGTAACATTTTGCCCCGTAGAGCCTCTCTAGTAGGCAGTAAAGCTGCTAACCTCAAATTAAGAGACAAACAGCTTCACATTCTATAATTAAAGTTTAACGCTTAGGGACAACATCATTTCTGATAATATCTTTCAATGTTTGCGCTTTAACAACCCACTTTATCTTGCCATCTTTTACTAATACCATACCCGGTACAGGGATTCTATTATAGTTACTGGCCATTGAATAATTATACGCTCCAGTAGAAAAGATAGCTAAAATATCACCACGCTGAGGATTAGGTAGCATAATTTGTTCTATCAGCACGTCTCCTGACTCGCATGATTTACCTACGATTTTAGTATCTGTATTTGGCACTTCATTCATTCTACTAGCGATCACAGCATGATACTTAGCTTGATATAAAGCTGGACGAATATTATCATTCATGCCACCATTCACCGCAGCAAAGATTTGTTTTTTACTTAATTTAGTAGAGCCAATTTTATAAATAGTAGTACCGGCATCTCCGACAATAGACCGGCCTGGTTCAAGCATTAATTTAGGCAAAGGCAAGTTTTTTTCTGTAAGTTTTTTGGTTAAATGCTGAGTAATAGCTTGAATAAAATCTGCAATGGCAATTTTTTTATGCTTCGCAGTGTAAACTATACCAAGTCCACCACCTAAATTAAGCTCCTTGATCACAATATTTTTATCATGTAATTTTTTTATGAAAGCAGTAGTGAGATCAATTGCTTTGATATAATCTTTAATCTCTAATATTTGAGAGCCAATATGTACGTGAATGCCAGCAAAATTTAAATTAGGATGCTCTAAAATCTTTGCAATAGCTTCTTCGGCGGCATTATTATCAATAATAAAACCAAATTTAGACTCATTGCTGCCAGTAGCAATATGACTGTGAGTATGAGCGTAAATACCCGGTTTAACGCGCACTAAAACATCAGTTATTTTGCCGAGTTTTCTCCCAATGTCAGACACTAACATAATATCATCTAAATTATCGATCACAATTCGGCCAACACCGGATTTCAAAGCTAGTTCCACCTCTTCTGCAGATTTATTGTTACCGTGCATAATCACATGTTTCATTGGAAATCCAGCCTGTATTGCAGTATATAGCTCTCCTCCAGTAGAAACATCTAGCCCCATTCCCTCTTCTTGCGCTATTTTGCACAAAGCTAAGTTCATCAAGGCCTTAGAGGCATAAAATACATCGCCTGGATTGCTATAATATTTGCTGATACTGGAAACATAACCCTTCATATTAGAGCGAATCAAAGATTCGTCCATTACGTATATTGGATATTGGCTAGAATTAGCTAATGTAACCATATCGACGCCACCAATTTCTAAATGACCATGTGTATTAATTGCCATAGAACCTCTAAGTAATCGATCTAGCCCACTATGCGGCGTTATTGATGATTCTTTAGGCGAACCTAAGGCAAAATGAACAGAAGATAGGCAAATAACTAGAACAAAGATTTTTCTTAGCATATATAACTCCTTTTGATTTGAAGTTATTAAACCATAGGTTGATTTTTAAGTCAATAATATATTTGAATAATATTTTTTTAAAAATTTGACGTGACTTTTTAGCGTTATTTCTCAATTATACGGGTACAATAATTTTTATTCAAATTCTAATATAACCTCTCCTGAAGAGATATGATCGCCATCTTTTACATTAATTTTAGCAATCTTACCTTTAGTTTCAGAAAGGATAATATTTTCCATTTTCATAGCAGTTAGGATAGCAAGCTCTTGGCCTATGCTCACTTCGTCCCCAACTTTCACTCTTACAGAAACAATTTGCCCAGTGAGTGGCGCAGTTAGCTCAGAACTCGAGTCGTCCCCTACTGAGTTTAGCATAATTGATTCAAGCTCAGAGATTCTAGGAGAACGGATATATACTTTCACACTAATGCCAGCATGAGTCAATAAATAACCAGTAGGTATATGATCTATTTTCACATTAACCTTACGTCCATTAACAAAGCCAACAAACAATGGGCTGCCTAAGCTCCAATTAGTACGTATATTTACCCTACCATTAGTATAACGAATGTTATAGCCATTTTGTACAGATTTAATAACCACCGGAAAAACTTGATTATCTATATTTACCACCCAGCGCGTACCCATCTTGCTAGATTGATTCACGATCTGGTCAGGAATATCAACAGCCCTTACTTGTTCTGAAATAAAAATATTAATAGCTGCGGCTAAGAACACTTCTGTCATTTCAAGCGTAAGATTTGATCCATTAAAACCATCCGGATATTCATCCGCAATAAACGCTGTATTAATATCTCCACTAAGAAATCTTGGGTGAGAAACAATCGCTTCTAAAAAGCTTATGTTATGAGCTATGCCACGCAACACAAAAGTTCCTAGTGCATTCTTCATTTGCTCAATAGCTTGTTCTCTAGTGTCATGAACAGTACATAATTTCGCAATCATTGAATCATAAAACATACTAACTTCAGCACCCGGAGCAACACCACTATCTATTCTGATATTCGCACTTTTTGCTGGCTCAACATATTCTGTTACTCTACCACTAGAAGGCAGGAAGCCTCTCGATGGATCTTCAGCTTGAATACGACATTCAATAGACCAACCTTTTAGCTTAACATCAGCTTGAGTAATTGTTAACTTCTCACCAGCTGCGACCTTGATCATTTCTTCAACTAGATCCACCCCTGTAATAAGCTCGGTCACGGGATGTTCAACTTGCAGCCTAGTGTTCATTTCTAAAAAGTAAAAATTCTTATTCTGATCCATAATAAATTCAACTGTACCCGCTGAATAATATCCTACTTTATGAGCTAGTGATATAACCTGATCATACATTTTCTGCCTAGTTACCTCATCAATAAAAGAACTAGGAGCTTCTTCAATCACTTTTTGATGACGACGCTGAATAGAACATTCACGCTCACCTAAACATACAGCATTCCCATGTTGATCGGCTAATAATTGTACTTCTATATGGCGAGGTTTTTGAATGAATTTTTCAATAAACACCCTACTATCACTAAAATGGCTTTGAGCTTCCCTACTTGCATATTCAAAAGCAGCTTTCATTGCTATAGAATTTTCTACCACTCTCATACCACGACCACCACCACCGGCAGCAGCTTTTACAATCACAGGAAAGCCAATTTCTTCAGCGATTTTAACAGCCTGCTCCACATTTTGGATAATTCCTATATAACCAGGAACGGTGCTAACACCGGCTTCGATCGCAATTTTCTTGGCCTCAATTTTATCACCCATCATATGAATTGCTTCAGCACTAGGACCAATCAAAATGCACCCTTCCGCTTTTAAAGCATTCGCAAATTTAGGATTCTCTGATAAAAATCCGTAACCTGGGTGAACAGCTCCTGCTCCACTAACCCGTACAGCTTCTATAATATTATTGATAGACAAATAGCTTTCAGTTGCCGGTGAATCCCCAATAAAATAAGCTTCATCCGCTTCTTGCACATGAAGTGAGTTAGTGTCGGCTTCTGAATAAACCGCTACGGATTTAATACCCATTTTATGCAAAGACCTAATAATACGCAGAGCAATTTCTCCACGATTGGCAACTAATACTTTTTCGAATAATGGTTTAGTCATAATATCCTACAGAGGTAAATTATCGTGTTTTTTCCAAGGCATTTCAGCATTTTTATAGCGCAGAAAATCTAAAGCCTTACAAATTCTCCATCTAGTATTTTGTGGCCTTATAATGTCATCTAAATAACCCCTTGAAGCCGCAATGAATGGAGAAGTAACGGTATCTTTGTATTCTTTAATTTTTTGCTGCCTTGTTTCAGGATCTATAGCATCGCTCTTATACAATATATTAATTGCGCCTTCTGCTCCCATTACAGCAATTTCGGCATTAGACCAGGCGTAATTCACATCGCCCTTTAAATGCTTAGAATTCATTACAATATAAGCACCACCATATGCTTTTCTAGTAATGACTGTGATTTTTGGAACAGTGGCCTCTGCATAAGCATATAAGAGCTTTGCCCCATGTTTAATAATACCATTATATTCTTGATCAACGCCTGGCAAAAACCCTGGAACATCAACTAATGTCACGATTGGAATATTAAAAGCATCACAGAAACGTATAAATCTAGCTGCTTTTCTAGATGCGTTAATATCAAGACAACCAGCTAAATGCATAGGCTGATTAGCAACAATGCCAACGGCCTTCCCTTCCATATAACCAAAGCCAATTATGATATTTTTTGCAAAATCAGTTTGTAATTCAAAGAAATACCCCTCATCCACTATACGCTCAATCAACTCCTTCATATCATAAGGCTTATTTGGGTTTAATGGCACCAAGGTATTTAGAGACATATCGACTCTATCTGCTGGATCTTTGGTTGGCCTTTGAGGCACATCATGACGGTTAGAAAGCGGCATAAAATTAAAGAATTCTCGTACCTGGAGCAAAGCTTCAATATCATTTTTAAAGGCCAAATCAGCAACGCCACTCCTACTGCTATGCATCTTGGCGCCCCCCAGTTTTTCTTGGGAAACTTCTTCGCCGGTTACGGTTTTGACCACGTCTGGGCCAGTAACAAACATATAAGAGCTATTTTTGACCATAAAAATAAAATCAGTAAGCGCTGGAGAATATACAGCACCACCTGCGCACGGACCCATGATCAAAGAAATCTGCGGAACAACACCAGAAGCCATAACATTTCGTTGAAATAACTCGCCATAGCCCCCCAAAGAATCCACGCCTTCTTGTATACGAGCTCCACCAGAATCATTAATACCAATTACAGGTGCCCCAGCTTGCATCGCCATATCAATCAGCTGACATATTTTCTTAGCGTGATGTTCACCTAAAGAGCCGCCTAATACCGTAAAATCCTGACTATATACAAAAACAAGCCTGCCGTTGATAGTGCCATGACCTGTTATAACTCCATCACCAGGGAATTTTGTATTTTCCATCCCAAAATTCATACAGCGATGTTCAACAAACATTCCTGTCTCTTCAAAGGAATCTGGATCAAGTAAAATTTCGATTCGCTCGCGCGCAGTTAGCTTGCCTTTAGCATGCTGTTGCTTTATACGAGACGCCCCACCACCAAGCCTTGCCTTGTGGCGCCTTTCTTCCAGCGCTTCCTGCATCCTAAGACTGTTTGGATTCATAATCACTCATTATAAATTAATTAGACCACAACATCATAAACACATTTTTCTAAAAAAATAGTGTAAATTAAATTATCATTATTCTTTTCTAGATCGAGACAAACTAATATTCGAATATCAAAATCAAAAATTTATACCCCCCGCTAAGCCCTTATGAACGAGATTTTTGCGTCTTATTCGCAGCAATCTTCTTTTTTAGATTAACTTGAAATTCGCGCCGTTGTTTTGTGATTTCATAAAGTACAATACCGGATGATGTGCCCAAATTAAGGCTTTCAATCACTCCATACATAGGGATATTGATACACAGATCACTTCTTTCAACAGCGGTTTGGCTAATTCCTATTCCTTCATTTCCAAACCAGACCGCAAGTTTTTTATATTGTGTATAATCATGGTCATGAAGCACTGCATTATTGCGTCCTTTCATGTGCGGCGAGGTAACGGCCGAAACGAAGCCGTTCTTCTCCAAGTGATCTATGCAACTATCTGTGTCTTTAAAAATTTTTACAAAACTCCATTTGACCGCAGATGCAGATATGGCGTTAAGTTTTGGCGTATTGCGCATCTCTTCCCATGTATCTGGTAAAAGCTTACTATTAGTCACCACATAAGCTTTCTCAACGCCAAGCGCGTTAACGTTTCGGATGATAGTACCAATATTTCTGACATCATCAGGGCTCTCAATAACAGCAATTAAGTTCTTGCATCTAAAGTCTTTGATTTTATCAACTCTAGCACGGAGAGTTCGTTTAGACTGCTTTTTTTCTTCCATAACGTATTTCTTTATTTTTTTGTTTTAATTTCACTAGTGGCGCACAAAATCCAAGCCAATTCTTACCACCTCGCTAATACCCCTCGCAATGACAAACCATGCCTTAATAACTATCTTTTATCGAATAAAAGAACTGCAACAAATTACCTACAACAGGAAGTTTGCGCACTAAATTATTTAGTCCATATAACGAGGGAATGACTCGCCCCTTTAATCCAAATTCTCTATGCGAGGTATCAACATAGCCCTTCATTGTAAAATCAAAAAACACCCCTTCACCTTTTGCGTCGGCAATACGAAGAATATCATTTTTATATCCAAATCCTCCATTCATCACAGTAAAGCTAACATGTTTCTTAGTCTTAATTGAATCAAGCAAACCTTGTATAGAACTAAATGAAAGCATTTTCGTTACAAAAGGAGTATCAACAATTACAAACTTATTGATCGCAAAGTCCCCATCAATAATTGATATTTGCTCACCCGCCTTGACTTCCTGCCTACTAGTATTGACCGTTAAGACCAAAGAACCTGCTTGCATTTTTTGATATATTCCAAGTGCATTAAAAAATGCCCCAGCATTCTCAGTAGAAATCCGCCATTGCTCTGAATTCTCCTTGGATGCCATCTCCATTTTTAAAGGCTTCGTGCCTATTCTTGACTCTAGAAACCCATCATAACATTTTACTTTATCGCACCTAATGCGCAGTATTACATCACTAACTTCAACCTCATTCTTCATTTTGACCGAATCAAGCTTGATTAGTAACTCAGTGTCTTTAGCATCAGACTCTTTATCCAAATAACGAAAAATATCAGCCCTAGATAGATCTAGCGATCGACCAACTACATTTAGTTTTAAGCTATGATCGCCAATTAGCACATCCGCTTTCATATCTGTATTAGTATATTTTATTTCAGAAAACGATAAAAAATCATCGGTTTTATTATTTGTATATTCACCTATTATCTTAAGTCCATCAGCCCCTATTAAACTGATATTAAGCTTAGACGGCATAGGGCCACTCCCCTCATCCCCCTCTACTTTTAATATAGCGGCGCGACCTTTGGGTTTATATAAACCCATCTTAGCAACGGTGAATCCAACATTTCTAAGATCTGAATTAATAGCGAAAGTTGCATCATCATTCTTTAATACATAACTAATATCTATATTTGCCTTGCCACTATCAACAACAAATGCACCTTGTTTGATAGCTTTAGATGGTGCAAAATTAAGTTTAACTTGCAAGGAATGATCAAATGCTTTCTTTTTTTCTTCACTCAAATTCATTTGGTAAAATAACTTACTATTAAATCCATTAATTTTACTATCACCGTCGATAGTAACAGAGTCACCATTAAAATTACCCTTTAACTTACCATCGTCGAGAGCCACGGCATTGCCAAAAATACCAAGCTTAGCCCCCGTGATATCTACATTGATATTGTAAATATTTTTGGTGCCAGGTGCTAGAGGAATCACAATATCCACATCCACAAAAGATTGCCCTTTAAGCGCTGTTAAATCGATATCATGCTCTTTCAGAGCCTCTAAATGAGAAAGAGGAATAAAGCTAGTGAGTTCAACCGCCCCACCCTTACCTTTTGCTTTAACAATGAGGTCTAGATCCTTACCACCGCCCCAATCTAGAGTCACCTTTGAATCAGATAAAAGAATTTTTCCTGAATAGGCTTGCGTAATATCAAAAGATATATTCGTTCCATTTATTAGCAAATCTGAATTAAGATTCTTTACTACAGGAAATTCTTCATCATATTTTAAATCTAGCCCGGTAATTTTTAAGCTTCCCTGAAGATTTTCTGGATCTAAAGTCTGGTCAGCAAAAAACTCTTTATCTAGATTCAACAACCACTTACCAGATATTTTACCACTTAAGATAAAATTTTTCATAAAATCTACAATTCCATTATCTGGCGCCACATGCCAGAAAGCTTTATGCACCATCAATGGCAAATCCACAACATCTCCATGAGCATACAATAAATATGGAGCACCTAAGAAAGTCTTATAAACCATAGCACAATCAATATAAGCGCCTTGTCCAAAATCTACTTTAAAGCTACGAATTTCAGTCATAGATTTTTTAACAATAAAAACCCCACCTCCACTTAAACTAATATCATCCATGGAAAACTTTTTAATTTGCACATTAAAATACAAACCTAATTTTCTAATAGATTTCCTTAAATTATATTGCACATCAACTTCTTCGATAGAAATAATTGTATCTTGCCCTTGATGCAAAGTAACATGATGTAAAATCATATTATCTTTAGAAAAATCTAATGATTCAATTTTGGTAGAAACAATCTTATTACTTGCTAGATATTCGATCATAGACTTAGCGCTCGACTTAAGAACAGCCGGTTTAAAAGCAGCAAAACTACCTATCGCCACTATTGTGGTGAATAGAAATAAAATGAGCCATTTTAAAAAGGTTTTTAGCATATCTTGCAAGTCATCAATTATCGTATTAAAATAGATAATATAGTTATAAAACCTTGAGCACAACCGCATTTAATGATTTACTTATTTTTATTTTGATATAATTTATTGAATTACAATCATATAGAGTAGCTCATGCGTCTTTCTTTTGTTGGTGCGGGATATGTCGGCCTGGTGTCCGCCACCTTACTATCATCTCTTGGGCATGAAGCCACGTGCATTGATAATAATGCAACAAAGATTGACGCCTTAAAACAAGGTATCGTACCGATTTACGAACCTGAATTAGATAAATATATCAAACAATCAGTCACTGAGCACAGGCTTTTCTTTGCAACCCATCACGCTACTTCGGCTGATGCCGTCTTTATTGCCGTGGGCACACCTCCATTACCCTCAGGAGAGGCAGACTTAAGTTATATATATTCATCAGTGCTAGATGTAGCTGGACATTACGACCAAGACACATTAATCATCATCAAATCAACCGTTCCCCCTTCTACTTGCAAAAAGTTACAAGAATATCTGCG
>CAYTBU010000024.1:13923-17477 GCA_964436105.1 uncultured Rickettsiaceae bacterium
TGCGAACAAGTGGCTATGAACATGAAATAGCATCTAACCCTGAATTTTTGCGTGAAGGCAATGCTATAGAAGACTTTTTAAAACCTGATCGAATAGTTGCAGGAACGTCTAGCGATAGAGCAAAAAAAATCATTTCGGAGATCTACAAACCCTTAACGAATCAAGGTTTTGAAATATTATTTACTGATATTACAACCTCCGAACTCATCAAATATGCTTCTAATGCGTTTTTGGCAACCAAAATTGGCTTTGTGAATGAGATGGCTAATCTATGCGAAACCCTTGGTGCTAATATTGAAACTTTATCAACGGGTATGGGGATGGACCATAGAATAGGCAAAGCTTTCTTAAAAGCCGGCCCTGGTTTTGGTGGATCTTGCTTCCCCAAAGATATATTAGCCCTTTCTCACCTTGCGCATAGTCAAAACCAACCTTGTCGTATTTTAGATGCGGTCATCTCATCTAACCAAAGCCGAAAAGAACATATGGTTGCTAAAATCACCAACGCGTTAGGAGGCAATCTGCACGGAATTACAATAGCAATGTTTGGTATAACCTTTAAAGCTGGCACTGATGACGTCCGGTCGAGCCCCGCTTTAGATATTGCAATTTTGTTACAAAATGCTGGCGCTAGCTTACGCATCTATGACCCAGAAGGAATGAAAAATGCAGCCGAATTTATTCAAGAAGTAGAATTTGTTCAATCTGCATATGAAGCCTCTGAAAAATCTGATGCTATCGTGATATTAACCGAATGGGAAGAATTTGCATTGTTAGATTTTAATAAGGTAAAAACATTGCTTAAAAGCCCCGTAATCTTTGATTTTAGAAATATTTTAGATATATCTAAACTAGAAGGCTTTACTTATCACCGGATCGGTAGTTGACCAATTTTGATCCAATATCTATAATCCTAATTTATTAACTATAAAGAAATCAAACCATGAAACTTTTCCCTCTTAGATTGATGCCTAATCATACTAAATTTGATTTTATGAAGATCAGAAAAATCAATTATGCCATTTCTGTTTTTTTAGTCCTTGCAAGCCTTGTATCTTTAGGCGTATTCAAACTAAACTTTGGTATTGATTTTGCTGGTGGTATTAGTATCGACGCGCGCTCTAGCCAGTCTCCAGATCTTGCTAAGATGCGTGAGGTGTTGTCCGAGCTTCACATTGGCGAAGTAATGCTTCAAACTTTTGGAACAGAAAATGATATTTCTATTCGCATAGGCTCTGGGCGTAATATGGCGGAAGCTGATTTAATGCAAAATGTTGATCTGATTAAAAACACTCTAAAATCTCATTTTTCTTATGATATTGAATATCGCAAAGTTGATTTTGTTGGTCCACAAGTGGGCGACCAGCTGGTAACCTCTGGAACGCAGGCTATAGTTTTAGCTTTTCTCGCAATCATGGTTTATATCTGGGTGAGATTTGAATGGCAATTTGGCATCGGCGTGCTAATTGCTTTAGTGCATGATAGCATCATGTGCATGGGCTTTATGAGCTTCACTCAGTTAGATTTTAACTTAAGCAGCATTGCCGCATTACTTACGATCATCGGCTATTCTGTTAATGACTCAGTAGTGATTTATGACCGCATCCGCGAGAATGTCCGTAAATATCGCCAAAAATCTACTTCTGATATCATCAATTTAAGTTTAAATGAGACCCTATCTCGTACCACTCTTACGGTGCTGACAGTGCTACTTTCGAATGGAGCGTTGATAATATGGGGCGGAGAAGCATTGCATAGTTTCAGCGTTATGGTGTTCTTTGGCATAGTAGCTGGCACTTATTCTTCAATTTTTGTCTCAGCACCGATTCTAACTCTATTCAATATTGATAAATTTAGATGATATCTGGGAAGACCTCCATCATATGGCTCCGTAGAAATCTTAGGCTTGAAGATAATCTTGTAATATCTGCAGCTTTAAAAAAGGGGCACCCATTACAGTTTATCTTCATTTTTGATCCCGATATATTATCTCGTTTTACAAACCCTGATGATAGCAGATTATCTTTTATCGCATCGGCGCTTGAAGGAATCAATGCTAAGCTAAAAACATTTGGTGGTAATCTGCTGATTTTTCATGACAAACCACAAAATGTTATACCAAAGATAGCCAAAGAATTTACGGCTGAAAATATTTTTGCTGATGAGGATTTTGAAAGCCAAAATATCAAACGCGACCTAGAAGTAGAGGCAAATCTTGAGGGCACAAAACTGCACCTAATATGCGATCATCTATTGCTGCATCCATCGAAAACTGTAAAGAGCGATGGCACGGCCTTTAAAGTCTTTACCCCATTCATGAGAAGTTTTAAGGCCGCTATTGAGCCTTATCATTTTATGGAAAGTAAATATGATTTAGAAGGCAAGATTGCGCCGCTTAAAACGCATACCGATGCCGGCAAGATTCTAACGCAGATTGGCTATAATTATAACGAAAACAAGCTCTGGCAAGTAAGTGATGCAAAAGGCAGATTAGATAATTTTATTAAAAATAAAATTACTCATTATGCTACCAGTCGTGATTTTATGGATCAAGATGGTACTAGTGCTATTTCTCCTTTTCTACGCTTTGGCATCATATCAATTAGGCAGTGCTATAGAAAAGCATGGGCAGAGGGCAATAGTACGACCTGGATTAATGAATTAATTTGGCGGGAGTTTTATGCCTCAATTCTCTATCATTTTCCTGATACCATCAATAGAGAATTTCAAACTAAATATATAAATTTCCCATGGAAAAAAGATGCAGATTCACTAGAAAAATTCACTAATGCACAGACTGGATTTCCTATCATAGATGCTGCAATCAAACAACTACTGACCACTGGATGGATGCATAACCGCGCGCGCATGATTGTTGCAAGCTTCTTTACCAAGAACTTATTATTAGACTGGAGGTTAGGCGAAGAATTCTTTGCACAGCATTTAATGGATTATGATTTAGCCTCTAATGTTGGTGGGTGGCAATGGGCTGCATCATGCGGAACAGATGCCCAGCCATATTTTCGCATCTTCAACCCCCTACTACAAAGTGAAAAATTTGATCCAGAAGGGCGTTTTATAAAAAAATATCTCCCTGAATTATCTACAGTGAGCACAAAAGATATTCACGACGGGGCCAAAATAGCCGCCAATTACAGCCTCAATTACCCCAGGCCAATGATAGATTACCCATTAAGCCGAGAAATGGCTCTCAAGGCATTTAAGGATTGGAATGAATAGGTATAGTTACGAAGCAATTCAACATGATTGATTAAGCAAACCATCAAACACCTGAACCAACTCTTCAAAATACCTAGCATCTCCATTATCCTCCACCGCCCAGATCCAAGCTTGCATGCTTCCAATATAGCACCATTTTGCAATCCTTTCTTCCGATAAATCAAGGTGCTCTGCGAACAATCTAATACGATTATTGATCATCTCTGTTGCATTTTTATACTGCAATAAATCTGGAATAGGATTACGAATAAAGGCAGCTACCTCATATGCGCTATCGCCAATATAACCCTTAGGATCAATAACCACCCAGGAAT
>CAYTBU010000025.1:0-17324 GCA_964436105.1 uncultured Rickettsiaceae bacterium
ACCTCATATGCGCTATCGCCAATATAACCCTTAGGATCAATAACCACCCAGGAATCTCCATTCCTAATGATATTATCATGATGCAAATCACCATGTAACAGAACCGATGGGCCTGAAGATTTAAGCAACTCTGCTTCTAATTTCAAAGCTTTATCAAGGTAATAAGTAAATTCACTGGATTGCTTCGCCCTATTGATATCCTCCTCGCAATGACGATTCAACACTGGCAATACCGTCTCTACACCCGCAATAGGAGCTTGATGTAATCTTTTGATAATATCGCAGACGATTTTAACCGCCTCATCATCTTTACCCAAAAAATATGATTTCAAAGAATGGCCAGGTAAGACTCGCTCTAAAATAAGCATACCATCTTCTTCTTCGAGAACCGATACTGCGCCATATCCTTGAAAAGCCCTAAGCGCATTAATTTCTCGCTTTAGCCCATTGATATCTAAGCTTAATTTTAAAATAATCGGTTTGTCATTTTGCAAACCTTTTATCACATAATTGTAACTTAGATTCTCTAATGGGGTCAGCTCTGATAAGTGATATTTACTAGCGATCCTCTCTATCATCAACGGCAATTGATCAAGCCAAACCTTACCCCGTTCGCCATAGATGTTGAGGATATTATCAATAAACATCTATCACTGCCTGAAAGTTTTGTGATTAATGAATTCTTTGACCTCTTCGGTTGATCTAATTGGATTAATATCAATACCACCACGACGCGTAAACCTTAAGTAAACACGAAGAAATTCAGGCTGACATTGCTCCATAATATCAGTAAACATACGTTCTGCACATTGCTCGGCAAATTCATTGTGGTTACGATAAGAAACGATATATCGAAGTAATGACTCATGATCTATTTTTGCACCACGATAGCTTATCTGCACAGCCCCCCAATCTGGCTGATTCGTCACCAAACAATTACATTTAAGTAAGTTAGAATGCAATGTTTCACTAACATTACCGGCATCAATTCCAGTCTTTAATAGCTTTTTATTGATACGATATTCATTACATTCAATATCAAGATCATCAATTGACTCTCCCTCCATCAAGCTTTGCTCAATTGAAGACATTTTGGATATAATTATCCCACCACCGAGTAATTTATTGATATCCTTCGAAATCACATCAACAACCTCATGTTCATCTGCAAATTTGCTATTGTTGAATGAATTAAAATATAATTTTAATGACTTGGATTCGACAATAACTTCAGTAGAGCATGGTACTATCATCTGCAGCATCAAAATTTGCGGCTTGCCCTTAGTATTCAGCCATGATAATTCGTAGCAATTCCATATATCAATACCATGAAATGATATTTCTCCTTTGATACCAATCTCGCCACGCCCGAGTGACCTTGGGATTGGATATAGCAAAGAAGGCTCATAAGTATCTTGATAGCTTGGCTTAGCATCTAGTAAAATATCTTTCATATCTATTCTAAAATTAAATTATTGATTGGTGCACTCGATTGGATTCGAACCAACGACCTTTGCCTTCGGAGGGCAACGCTCTATCCAGCTGAGCTACGAATGCCTTATTGATTATTGATACTTTAACTCTGCTATATAACTGGATTACTACGTCGGCTAAAATAACCTCCTCGTAATGACAAAGCAGCAGCTAAAGGACAAAAACCAGTCCCTACAAACTACTTAATTTACTGAATATATCAAGTCATTTATTGACATGATATAGGAAGTAGAATATCAACAATATAAGAGGAACAATATGAAATTTAAGCTACTACCCACAATTATTATAAGCATGGCCTTTATCACCCTTATGTCTTTTGGCTTTTGGCAATTACAGCGCCTAACCCTTAAACAAACATTGATTGAGCATATTAATCAAAAAATCGAGCAAGAAGCAGTGGTTCTGCCACAAGAATTTAAGCCAAGCGCCGCTAGCGCTTACACTAAATATAAAATCTCAGGTAAATTCATTAAAGATAAAAACATTTTTCTTTATGGCAACAACTTCGCCCTTCCCTCTAAAGCTGGATATTTTATTTTAACCCCATTCTTAAGCGAGGCGGGCGAATATTTTCTAGTCAATCGTGGATGGTCAGAATCAAAGAATATAGCTCCCGCAGACAATGATGATGAAATCACTGTACTTTTAATGCTCCCACAAAAAGCACATTTTTCCACTCCGAAAAATGATCTAATGAAAAACATTTGGCTATCGGTTGATTTACCAGAAGCCGCGGCGTTTACCGGACTTAATATAAACCAAAGTTTTTACCTCACAGTAATAGAAGGAAATTCAGACCTGCTCTTACCATCAGCAAAGGATTTCACCAAGATCAGAAATAATCACCTAGAATATGCGATAACTTGGTTTTCTTTAGCTTTGGCTCTGCTTGTAGTCGTTTATGGCAAATGCCGCAGGTCTTTTTAAAGCCTTCTTTAAGCCACAGCTGGATAAACACAATAATAATATAATTATAAAAGATCTCATAATCTTACTTGCTCTAATCAATTAACATAGTAAAATAACACAATCTTTATAACATAACAATATGCTACAAAAACATTACTCTTATTGGATTATTGCTCTAATCTTCATTGCATCAATTGCTGGCGCAGCGTTTGCTCATACAGACAAAGCTCCTTGGCAATTTGTCGAATATGGTCCAAGACCTACGCCTGATGATGTAGCTTTTTTTAATAAGGATGGCGAGAAACGTTATTTAGAAGAATATGAAGGCAAGACTGTTTTGCTAGTCTTCTGGGCTAGCTGGTGTTCATCATGCACACAAGAAATGCCAGGACTAGACGCTCTACAAAAAGATTTTCGCAAGCTGCCTTTTACCATAATAGCAATTTCGGAAGATTATCAAGGGATTAAAGCAATTGCTGATTTTTATAAAAATAATGACATCAAATATCTAGATATATTTCATGATTATAAAAATAATCTATTTAAAGAATTCAAAGTTGTAGGCATGCCTACTAGCTTTATTATAACTCCTGATGGTCGTAATGTTGGAATGTTTAAAGGCTCAGTCAATTGGCACGATGAAAAAGTACGCGATATCTTATTATCACATATGCCAGGCAATCCAGAGGAACCAAAAAATAGCTATAAAGATTCATCGCTTAATCAAGTAATAAACAAACCAGAACCGGGGAATGATAAATAATTTATGACAAATAATAGTAATAGTTTTTCACAAACAGAAACATTGATAGTAAATCCAGCAATGAGTAAAATCGACCAAATTCTTTCTATTTTCTCTCTTGATCGTAAAACCAACCAAGGGACAGTCGCTATACTTCGCCTACAAGGCGTTATTGGCAATGTTGGAGTAAAGAAGGGCTTAAATTTAGACACCCTTAACCAATCTATAGAAAAAGCTTTTAAAACACCAAAACTACGGGCAGTGTGTCTTGCCATTAATTCTCCTGGTGGATCTCCAGTACAATCAGAGCTTATCGCTGCTAGAATAATCAATCTATCCAAAGAATATAATGTTCCCGTATATAGCTTTGTTGAAGATGTTGCTGCATCTGGCGGATATTGGCTTGCTTGCGCAGGTGATAAGATTTACGCATCCAAAAGTTCAATCATTGGCAGCATTGGAGTAATATCTAGTAGCTTTGGTTTTAGTGAAGCGATTAAAAAACTTGGAATAGAGCGCCGCGTATATACTCAAGGAAACAATAAATCTATTCTAGATCCGTTTGTCACAGCAAAAAAAGAAGATATAAAAATCATCTCTAGCTTACAAAAAAACATTCACCAACATTTTATTGATTATATCAAATCAAGAAGAAACCACCTTCTCACTCAAAGCGATGAAATTTTATTCAATGGCGAGTTCTGGACCGGAGAAACAGCCACAACATTTGGCCTAATAGATGGCATAGATGATATGTATAGCTTTATCAAGCGTAAATTTGGCGATAAAATAAAGATAGATCATATCAAAGAAAAGCAATCTTGGATTAAGCAAAAATTAGGCATCGATGCTAGGATAGATAATATAGCTGAAGTGGCTATCAATGAAATTAAAGAACAGCTTATTAAACAAAGATTTGACTTATATTGATATTACGCCCAAGTTACACAACGTTAAAAAATAAGGAAAAATAATTTAATTGTTGATCAAAGCATATATTAAATGCTATAAATCTTCGATATAATTTAGATGTTCGATTGGAGAGAGAAGTAATGAGACTATGGCATAAAGTAACCCTTGCCTTAATTCTAGGTATTGTTTTTGGTATTTATATGCCTAATTACGCAGAGCAAGTGAAACCGATTGGCGATATTTTCTTGCGTCTGATTAAAATGATCATTAATCCTCTAATTTTCTTCTCTTTAGTATCTGGTATAACAAGCATGAGCGACCCATCCTCCCTAGGGCGCATCGGTACAAAATCTACTGCTATTTTCTTAATCACCACCTGTTTTGCTGTGCTATTTGGCATAGGCACCGCTTATATTATGCAACCTGGTGTGGGCTTAGTAATAGATTTCGGCTTGCAGAATGATTTTACTAGAGCACCTAGCTTTAACTTATTAGAGTTTTTTGTTAACATCATACCCTCTAATGCCCTTGGCGCATTAGCGTCCGATAATATTTTACCAGTAGTGTTTTTTGCTATCTTTACCGGCATCACAATTAATAAAATGGGATCATCCGCTAATTCATTACGTAGTTTTTTCCATACTATGAGTAAAATGGTGCTTAAAATGATTTCAATGATCATCGTGCTATCACCTTATGGAGCCTTTGCTCTAACCGCATGGATGGTAGGAACTCAAGGACTAGAGGTATTACTCAGCCTATCAAAATTAGTCGCCGCCATGACTGTTGCGATGTTGTTTCAATATTTAGTCTTTGGCTTATTAATTCTAATATTTTGCCAAATGTCTCCTATGCCTTTCTACCGCAAAAGTTTAGAGTATCAAATTATTGCAATCTCCACCGGGAGCAGCAAGGCTAGTCTTTCGACCACTATGAAAGTATGTACAGAAAATCTTGGCATCTCAGATACTAGCACATCTTTTGTATTACCTCTTGGCGCCTCAATTAACATGGATGGCACCGCAATTAAATTAGGACTCGCTGCATTATTTGTTGCGCAAGTAATGGGAATGGAACTTTCTATGATGGATTATTTAATTATGATTCTTACCTCTACTATTGGCTCGATCGGAGCAGCTGGAATACCAGGTGCATTCATGGTAATGTTGCCTATGGTTCTCTCTTCAATCAACCTACCAATTGAAGCGGTAGCGCTGTTTGCTGGCGTGGATCGCCTGCTAGATTTACTAAGCACCACTATAAATATTACCGGAGATGCGACAATTACCTTGATAGTTGATAACAGTGAAGGTAATCTAGACAAAGATAAATATTATTCATAAGGCGACATCATGTTTTCAAAAATTGTAATACCTATAGACTTAACCGAACGTTTTCCTTGGACTATGGTCGTACCAGTAGCAATGAATTTTGTAAATTCATTTGGTGCAGAGCTACATTTCGTACATGTCATTCCAGATTATGGCATTTCTATGGTTCAGGATTATCTACCAAAACATTGGTTTAGGGATCAAGGAACAAAATGTACCGCCCTTATTGAAGAAAAATTTAAGAAATACCTTCCATCAGAAATCCAGCCGGTTTTTCACATTGGCCATGGCAGCGTTTACGATGAAGTGCTCAATTATATAGATCAAATCAAAGCTGAACTCATTATATTACCGGCTATCAGACCGGAACTTGGCGATTATATGCTCGGACCAAATGCTTCTAAGATCGCTCGCCATGCGAAAGTTTCAGTAATGCTGGTACGTGATTAATACTATCAAAAGGTTATTATGACATTCAATCTTGATATTGCTATTGTAATCATCTTTTTAATAGCAAATCTTGCTGCAGGTGTATATTCAGGTCGCGGCATTAAAAATATCACTGAATATGCTATAGGTAATAGAAATTTTGCTACTAGCACCTTAGCGGCAACCATCATTGCAACATGGATTAGTGGTAGCTTCTTTACCGTATCAGTCTCCCAAAGTTACAAGGAAGGAATCTGGTTTCTACCAGCTATTATTGGCGGCACATTATCATTAGTCATTATTGCGCGTTTCCTAGCCCCTAAGATGCAAGAATTTTTTGGACATCTTTCTGTAGCAGAAAGCATGGGATTCTTATACGGAAAGAACATACGCCTTGTTACCGCCATCTCATCTATAGCGCAATCTATAGCAATGACCGCTCTTCAAATCAAAGTTTTTTCTACTCTTCTTAGTTACTTTCTGGATTTCTCACCTACCACAGCTGTTCTAATTAGTAGCTTTGTGGTTATCTTCTACTCGGCCTGGGGTGGAATTAAATCCGTTACTTTTACCGACGTAATACAGTTTTTTACATTTGGCATGTTCATTCCAATGTTTGCATTATTCATTTGGCAAACATTTGGAAATAATCCAGAAATGATTCATACATTTAAAACCCACCCTTTATTAGACTATACACAATTACTGAATTATAAAGACGCAAGATTTTTCCCAAACTTTTTTATGATGCTATGGTTTTTAATCCCAAGCATGAGCTCTCCTCTTTTTCAAAGAGCTTTAATGGCTCAAAACACTAAGCAAATTGGAGCATCATTTTATGTCGCCACAATAGGATATGGGGCTGTTGCGCTCCTTACTTGTGGCATTGGATTATTAATATTATCTATTAATCATACATTAAACCCAGACAATGCCATAGTATATATAATAGACAATTATTCTTTTACTGGACTTAAGGGTCTTACAGTAATAGGCATTATGGCCATGGTAATGTCTACAGCAGATTCATGGATAAATACCGGAGCGGTAATATTCTCTCACGATTTATGCAAACCTTTTGGTATTCAGCCAAAAAATGAGCTATTAATCTCTAGGCTGTTCTCTGTCTTTGTTGGTTGTGTCGCTGTAATTATGGTATTATCAACATCTAGCCTCTTTAAATTATTCTCACTGCAAAGTAATTTCTATATGCCAATAGTAACAGCACCTTTATTGCTCGCTATCTTAGGATTTCGCAGCACATCAAAAGCTGTAGGAATAGGCATGATTTCTGGAGCCGTTGGTGCTATTTTATGGAAGATATACCTAACTCCACTTACTGCTATTGATAGTGTTGTGCCCGCAATGCTAATTAACCTCTTAACGTTTGTCTCTGCACATTATATACTGGGGCAACCTGGTGGATGGATAAAAACAGAAAAAAAAACTAAAAATATCAACCCTAGTTTAGGGTCACGATTTATAGCTATGTTTGCAGGTATCTATAAGATAGACATGCTAGCTTATTGCAATAAAAAATTACCTAAACAAGAAATTGTCTATTCTTATTTTGCCCTCGCAGTCGCCCTAACTATAATCATCTCTTTAACCATAGATCCAGAAGTATATAGACCAAATTCTAAAGTTATTCACATATTACAAGCAATAGCATTATTCATTTCTACATTTTTCTTAGGGCACAAATTATGGAGCAAGACCTTCCATGCAAAATATAGCGGCCTAATTTGGTATGTGTCAATTTTTATTGGCCTAGCCTTTAATAGTAGCTTTTTGGTTTTACTCAGCAATTTCTCACAACCAGCATTAGTAATTTTTGTTCTAAACCTTTCTGTGATTGGAATTTTAGTAAGCTGGCGCACGACAATTATAATGATTTTAGGTGGCGCATTAAGCGCTCTTTGTATTGATAATCTTTTAATTGGTGGATATACGGCAATTGATAAATATGATCTCAGTCATATTGCCTATGCTCTCTTTATGGTGATAACTTTTATTTTAATGTTCCTTAAACCAAAAGAAGAGGAAATTGAGCTCGCAGAAGAAAAAATCGATCATTTATCAGATAGAGTAGACTTTCAAAATCAAGAGATTGATAAACTAACAGAGCTTAAATATGAATTCTTACGCAACATTGAACATGAAGCCAAAACACCAATTACCGGCATTACCAACTTAGCTGAACTGTTATGGCTTGAATACGACAATATAAGCGAGCCCGAGAAACGCAAAACCATGCAAATGATAGCGATTAGCGCGGAACGTCTGAAAAGCTTCATTTCTAACTTTATTGACCTATCACAATTATCATCACTAACTTATGAAGTAAATATCAAGCAAATTAATTTAAGCAATCTCCTTCAAGCACGTTTTGAAATATGTAGAAAGCTTTATATAGAAGAAAAGAATCATGATAATGTAATCTTCGAATTGAATATTGATGATAATATTATAATCAAAGGTGATGAATATTTACTAAGCAGAGTAATAGATAACCTCATTATCAATTCAATAAAATATTGCCCTAAAGGCCTAGTAAATATTGCGCTCAAAAAGGGTAAAAATATTGAATTTACAATCTCAGATCAAGGCATAGGTATTCCAGCTGATGAATTAAGCAAAGTATTTGGCGTGATGGTCGTAAGCTCTAGAACTAAAACCCCAGCAGGAGGACGAGGAGTCGGACTTGCGTTATGTAAAAAAATTATCGAATTACATCAGGGAACTATTTGGGCGGAAGGCAACGGCTCTGATAAAGGAGTTACTTTTAAATTCGTAATTCCATCATAATTTTACGAACTCAAGATGCTCTTACACAAATCGCTATCCCAATTTTCTCTCACTTTAACGAAGAGGAACAAATGAGTCTCCATACCTAAGCAATCTTTGATTTGCTTTCTGGCTTCCTGACCTATTTTCTTGATCATACCACCATTTTTACCCAAGACGATTGATTTATGGCTTGCCCGGCTTACTATAATCACCTGCCTGATTTTTACTGAGCCATCTTTAAACTCTTCCCAAGTCTCAGTATCTACGGTTAGATTATATGGCAATTCATCTTGAAGCTCTAAGAATAAATGCTCTCTGGTAATTTCAGATGCAAGAAACCTCATTGGTAAGGTTGTGATATCATCTTCATCATAATACCATGGTTTCTCAGGACTTTGAGATTCTAGAAAAGAAACAAGGTTGTCTACTCCATCTCCATTCATAGCCGATATCAAGAATACTGGCACGCTTGGTAGTAAAGTGGTCACTTGATATTTTAAAAGAGCCGTTTTAAGATCCGATATATCTATCTTATTAAGCAATATCACTAAATTGATCTTTTGCTCTTTTAAACGGTCTATGATTTGTAATTGAAGCTCATCTAACTCATCTCGCACGTCAAGAAGCAATAATACAATATCAGCACCAATGATGCTGGACCAAGCGCAGCGAACCATTGCTTTTTCTAGGGTTTTCTTTGGCTCGAAAATACCTGGCGTATCTATAAAAACAAATTGTGTGTCATCACGCGTTACAATACCTTTAATCATCGATCTTGTAGTTTGCACTTTCGGAGTAACAATAGAAATCTTATGACCGATTAAACGATTGAGCAATGTAGACTTACCCGCATTGGGCCTGCCGACGATACTAATAACTGCTGATTTTGTCATATATTCATTATCTTGTTTTATTTAACATACATACAAAGCTGTTAAAATCTACTTTATTCTAAAGCCTTCTTAAGCTCATATAATTTCTCCAGCGCCTCTTTCGGAGAAAGATCATTAGGATCAATCAACTCAAGCAATTCTAACGCTGGGTTAGGTTTATTATTATCCTCAGCATTAGTTACCGCTTCAAATAGACTATAATTATTATGCAAATGCTCATTTTGCTTATTAGCGCTTTTTTCTAATTTCTGCAGAATCTCTTTTGAACGTTTGATGACAGCTCTCGGAAGTCCAGCAAGCTCTGCAACATGGATACCATAAGAACGATCAGCACTACCAGGAATAATCTGATGTAAGAATAGAATCTTACCAGCAGTTTCATTAATTTTAATCGTATAATTACGCAAAGAATGTAGCGACGCCCTTAGTATAGTAAGCTCATGATAATGAGTGGCAAAGAGGCTGCGGCAACGCAATTTATCATGAATATGCTCGAGGCACCCCCAAGCAATGGATAGCCCGTCGTAAGTAGAAGTGCCTCGCCCTACCTCATCTAGAACAATCAAAGATTTTTCGGTGGATTGCGCTAAAATCGCAGAAGTTTCTATCATCTCCACCATAAAAGTAGACTGACCCCTCGAGAGATCATCAGCAGCACCAATACGGCTAAATAATTTATCAACGACACCAATCTTAGCATAATTAGCCGGCACAAAAGATCCCATTTGCGCTAATAAAACTATCAACGCATTCTGCCTTAAAAAAGTACTTTTACCAGCCATATTTGGGCCTGTAATCAACCATAAACGCTGATCTTCTGATAAATCACAATCATTAGGTGTAAAAGATTGACGATAAGACATATTCCGCTCAACAACCGGATGCCTCCCCCCTCTAATAATCAGGCTAGTATCATCGGTCATTTCTGGCTTGGTGTAATTATGTTCATGAGCGAGGAAAGCTAGTGAGGTATATAAATCTAGCTGACTAATAGCATTTGCGAGCTTTCGTAAATTCTCTGATTCCGATACGATATGCGCACATATTTTACTAAAGATTTCATGTTCAAGATTAATAGCCAACGTTTTAGCATTGCCCATCTCACTCTCGAGCTCTTGCAGCCTACTGGTAGTATACCTTACTGCTGTTGCAATAGACTGACGGTGAATGAATTTAGCATCAGTAATCTTAGGCGCATTTTTGGGTGTTATTTCAATAAATAATCCAAGGATATTATTATGACATATCCGTAAATTATCTATTCCTGTTTCCTGTTGATATTCACTCTTTAAAGATGCAATAATAGAAGAACTGTTATCGATCAAATTATATAGTTCTTCTAATTTAGGATGATAAGATGTTTTGATAAAACCACCATCACTAATTTGGTTAGGAACATCATCTTTCACCGCATCTTCTATCAATTGTAATAATTTTTCATCGAAAGCTAAAAATCTCACTATATGATAAATATACTCAGGAAGATTTAGCTCAAATTGAGTTTTGATTTGCTCAGCCGTCAAAAGAGAATGCTTAATTGCCAGTAAATCTCTAGGACTTGCTCTATTTAATGCAATTCTTGATAACAAACGCTCAATATCACCTGTTGTTTTCAGAAGGCCCCGAATCTTGCTACATAGATCCTCATTATTATAGAAAAACTCCGTAATATTAAGGCGATAATCAATCTTATCCTTACTTGCCAGAGGAGAAGACAAATATTGGTAAAGCAACCTACTGCCCTGCTTTGTAATAGTATAATTTATACTCGACAACAAGCTGTTCTTATAGCCACCACTAAGATTAGAAATGATCTCAAGATTACGCCTAGTAGAAGAATCAATAATCATCATTTGACTAAGATCTAAGAGCTCTGGGAATGGCAGATCTGGCAAATTATTCTTCTGAGTAATACGAATATATTCTAAACCAGCTCCTACAGCAGAAATCTGTAAATCTGATAATGCGCCAAAGGATTCCGTAGTGATGATATTATAAAAACTCTCAATAGCCTTTTGGCATTTACTTACAGCGAAATAACTATCCACTTGATAAACAATACGAGCGCGATAAGGAGCAAAAATTTCATGTAGCTGGCTATCTGATTGAATTTTATCTGATATTAAAATTTCTTTGGGAGACAGGCGCGCTAACTCACCACTAAGATCCTGCAGATGAACTTCCATTACCCCAAATTCGGAAGTTGATAAATCCAGATAGGATAATGCACAGCTATCTTTTATAATAACTACACTAACTAAATAATTAGGATTTGCAGTATTAATAATCGATTCTTCGGTAATCGTTCCTTGAGTTATGATGCGCACCACACCACGCTTCACGATTGCCTTATAGCCCCTTTTCTTCGCTTCAATGGGTGATTCGAGCTGATCACATATTGCAACCTTATAACCCTCATCTACCAATTTATGTAGATAGGATTCAAGCGCATGATGGGGCACGCCGCACATATGTATATCACTCTCACCATTCTTGCCGCGCTTAGAAAGAGCTATCCCGAGGACCTGACTAGCTGTGACTGCATCTTCTAAAAACAACTCATAGAAATCCCCCATCCTAAAAAGCACGAGAGCATCCATATGAGCAAATTTCACATCAAAATACTGCTGCATCATCGGAGTTGCAGCATCGTAATGATATTTATCTTTTAGTTCTTGAAAATCAGACATATCGAACAACTTAAGTAATAGTTAGGTTTTTGTCATTATGAGGAGGATGTAAATCCGACGTAGTAATCCAGAAAAAATAATGATTTTATTTAACTGGATCACTACGTAGGCCCCAGGGCCTACTCGCGATGACGATATCAATACAGGCAAAGCCAATTTATCATAAAATATAACCTAACTATAAAACTCAAGCAAGCTATAGTCTAAAGAATTATTGCATTTTTAACTAGAATAAAGTACAATATAACATTAATGATATTAAACTTTAACGAGAAATTTATGCCTTTTACAATCAATACCGAATCAGTAGCGCGTATGGCTGCAATGATCAGAATAAAGCAACTCGCCCAAAAATCAGCACAGGATCGTTTAATAGAGATAATTAAACCCGCTTTGGAAAGTGCTAACGATGATACATCTGGCGAGGCATCAAGCGCACGAATTAACAGTGAATTAGCAAAATATCTTGCTACAAGCACCTCAATTAGAGAAGGGTTTTTAGCTAAGCAAGCGCAGTATAAAGAGGAGGGTAAAAATTTTGCAGAAGAACTGGGATACCCAATATTGTTTAGTAAAACGCATGCGCAACTTAATATGGTTAAAACCTGGGCAGAAGAGCGTGGTGAGGAATTATTGCGCGATGTCACCACTGGCAAATTATACCACTCTTTACCTAATGATATACCACGTAATACCCTACCAACCCTACAATCGTCAAGTTTATACTCATTTTGGGGGAATGAAAATGCCTCAGCAAGCTCTGTATTATTAGCTAGCATTACATCTAGTTTAACACCGGAAACACGTCCAAACCTTACTGGCGCATCTACTTACTATCATTTTTTTAATGAAGCCTTTACCATCACTTTGGACTCTCCTTATCCATTCGCAGATGCAAATGGCATGAGACTATTCGGGGATTATCAATTTGGCGCCCATCGTTATTTTTCTAATTCTTATCCAAATTTAGGGCAGCAAATCTTTGCTCCGGAAGATTGCTCATCCGCTGTTGCTAAAGCAACTGGTCTAACACAAGCACAAGTGGTTGGAATCTATACAGGCGCGATAAAAGAAGCTTATAGTAACACAGAAAATCAATATCACTACACAGCAGTACGAGATGGCGCGCAAGCGGGTGATATTTATTTGCGTGGTGGACATACAGCTATTATTTCAGAAGTTGCAGGCACCGAAATCGACACTTTAGGATTTAACAGGGATATTGACTGCGAGGCAGGAAAACAACTTGGTGGTGGTAGCTATAAATATAATTTAACTGATTCAACAGAAGATAAGCCGATTTTGATCTTACGTAGCAACCAAGCGCCACTTGGAGAATCATCATCTCTTCCAGATTTTCTAGCCCGAATTGATGGTAATTATTACGCAAAATTTGCAGAATTAGGCCCTCTGGAAGAAATAGCCGGTGATTGCTATGATTATTTTAATAATATAGATTAAGATAGACCTTAAGAGACAGGATTAACTTGACAAGATCAGCCCTTTTCAAGCATAATCCTGGCAAATCTCTTAAGATATAATATCGATGTTAGAATTCATTACCAAATTCACCCCCAAAATGCTATTCATAGCTGAAGGCACCTTGGTCACTCTTCAATACAGCATCCTCTCTGTCATTTTTGGACTTATGATTGGTGTTATTTTGGCCCTTTGCAAAACTAGTAAATATACTAGCTTTAGAATCTTTGCAGATATTTACACCTCAATTTTTCGTGGCACTCCTCTGCTTATTCAGCTGATGATCGTTTATTATGGCCTTCCAACCATAGGCATCAAACTCACAGTATTTGTAGCTGGCGTGTTAGCATTCTCCCTTAATTCTGGAGCTTATGTATCGGAAGTCATCCGGGCTGGTATTAATGCAGTAGAGAAAGGTCAATTTGAAGCGGCAAAAGCTCTGGGCATCCCTAAATATTTAGCGATGAAGGATATCATTCTACCGCAAGCTATCAGAAAGATTCTACCCTCTTTAATTAATGAACTGATTAACTTGCTAAAAGAATCAGCAATTATTTCAATATTAGGAGAAATGGATTTAATGAGAAGAGCACAAGTTGTTGCAGCTGAAAGCTATAGCTTCTTCACGCCAATGATTACAGCAGCATTGTGCTATTACATCCTCGTGATTTCATTCACTGCTCTGGCCAAAATCCTTGAAAAAAGATTAGCAATATGATCAACGTTGAAGCTTTAAGTAAAAAATATAACAATGCATATGCGCTTAAAAATGCAAGCTTTGAAGTTAAAGCCAATGAATCACTAGCAATCATTGGACCATCTGGTAGCGGCAAATCTACTCTGCTTCGTCTAATCAATCATCTTGAAGCTCCTAGCAAAGGCCATGTATATATAAATGGCACAAAACTGACACCCAAAAACAGAAGTAAATTATGTTTAAAAATTGGCATGGTCTTTCAACAATGCCATTTATTTCCTCATATGAATGTTCTAGAGAATCTCACTTATGCTAGCTGTAATGTTCTAGGACTTAAGAAAGATAAGGCTATAGAAAAAGCAACGGAGCTGCTCAAGAGTTTTAACCTAACAGCTAAAGCAGAAGAAATGCCCGGAAGCCTATCTGGCGGGCAAAAGCAAAGGATAGCTATCGCAAGAGCCTTAATGATGGACCCAGAGATCTTATTATTTGACGAACCCACATCAGCCCTAGACCCTGAAGTGATCAAAGATGTGGTCAGTATTATTAATGATCTAAAAGCCAAAATGACCATTATTACCGTCACGCATCATTTAAAATTTGCGCATGCTATTGCCGGCAGGGTGATATTTATGGATGAAGGACAATTATTGTGCGATCAAAGCACGGAAGAATTCTTTAATAAGCCAAAATCTCATAGAGCTAAATTATTCTTGCAAAATGTTAGTGATTTTATGTAGGTGAGTGCAATAGTCGCTCCGCGATGACGCGGGCTATTTGCCGCCACGCCCTACTGATGACCTCCTCAAAGGTGACGACGAGTACCGCTTTGGCCGTCGGAATAAAGATCCTCTCAGACCTTCATATAAGGTGGGCGCCATATATTCAAGCCACGGCTAAAACAGTGACAGCTCCCGAGAAATAAAAATTATAGTCCTGGGACATTGCATTATCCTAACGAACCAAGCAGCTCATGCATTATATCACTTTGTAATCTTTTGCGCAATAGATTCTATATAGGTTGCGATGGTGCTCAAAGTTTCAGCTACCTTTTCATCTTCCATATTGCTACCTTCACATGCCAATTTTGCCCGCAGAGTTAAAACCTCATCTTGCAAGCCTAGCGCAATCATCACAAGTAATAAATCTGTTGGAGCTGTGCTGCTACCACTTTTTAATTGAGAGATTTTATTAGAAATTGCAACGGCAGCTTCTTGAACCTTTAGCTCTTGCCCATCATTACAAGCTATTTGATATGGCTTGTTATTAATTGTTACCGTTACTACTGCCATAATTTCTTCTTATTTCTTCGATTTCTAATATATATTTATCAAGCTCTGAGGCCACAGCTCTAGTGATCTTTTTTAGCTCATAATTCTCGGTTTGCAAGGACTTTATTTGATTTTCTAAATCAGACTTCTCTTTCTGCCAAGAAACAACCGACTGACCAATATGATCAAGAGCCTTATGAATCCGGTTTTTATATTCATCCATTCTATACTCTTACTCTATATTATTTAATTCATATTCTTTTACAAAGGGCACTACTGGCTCAGCATTAAAATTAATAGCCTTATTAAGCAAAATATCTGACAAATTTCTCTTGTTATCATCATCACCTCTATCAGCTAGAATATACCACAACAACAATATTATAAACCCAAACAATGATAATAACGATACTATTTTATAACCCTTATATTGCTCTAGCCTATCCGGTCTTACCCATATTTTTTCAGGCTCATTTTGTGTAGATGATAATTCAGCTAAATCTACCTTCAAATATTTAGCATACATTCTACGATAACCGTTAACATAGGCCTGCCCAGGAAGCAAGGAAAAATCCCCCTCCTCAATCGCAACTAAATATTGATGTTTAACTCTAAGCTCACGAGCAACATCACGAATTTCAAGCCCAGCTTTTAGTCTTGCGTCTTTTAATATAGAGCTCATATATAAGCTACTCCAATCAATTATCGCCATACTAAAAAATGCATATTATACTTATAAAGCTTAATAAATTTCAGCATGACATAAAAATATTAGAGATAGTCTATACCTTTCGTAAAAACATTTCAAATTTTTTATTCGCAAGAATCATCATATTAAGATCAATATTTTCCTGTAGTCTTAAATCATCAATGAAAGTTGTGAAGTCTAAGGTATATTTTATATGGTTATTATGCCATTTTGATAGATCCATATCAGAGTCCGGACAAGTGACTACTTTTTGCAACAATCTCCGTTGCTTATCGTATAAATCATCTTTTAAAGCCTGAATGGAGAGTTTATTCCAATAAGAATCATTTGCTTGCTTTTCACAAGCTTTACGCAGCCAATCAATAGAAAATCTATCGCTGACTGAAAAATACAATTCTGCTATTTTGCTATCTTCTATCTTGGTAAGATTAGCAACAAAGATAATATCAAATGCTGAAATTAAACTATCAAGCTTTACTATCTCTTCTGCTAATCCAGCTTCTACATTTTTCTCTATATAATATTCAAGCCTTGATTCGCGCTTAAGTTTTGCATCTCCTAGCAACAATTTGCCAATCATGACGCTTAACCTCTGCGCTGGAAGTGTATAATATTCAATCGCATCTTTAATATCAATTGGATGATCTAAATTTCTTACAAACCAAGAGATCCCTCTTCTCATAATTTTACCAAGCTCAGTAAACATTTCAATCTGAATATCACTACTAAACTTGTGCGATTCTTTCTCTACTCTCTGCCAAATATCATCAAGGTTAAATATAGAACAGATAATAACATATGAACGGACAATATCACAAAGCATCGCTCCAGTTTCGCTCTGAATCGATGCCACAATTGGTCCGCCAAGTTGATTGATCATCTTATTAGTAATCATCGTAAGAATAATTTCACGCCTTAATTGATGCGATAATATCTCTTCTTTAAACCCATCTCTCATTGAAGCAGGAAAATAAC
>CAYTBU010000026.1:0-6012 GCA_964436105.1 uncultured Rickettsiaceae bacterium
TTACTCTATCTATCCATTTAATAATGAAGTGCTTATTGTACTGTCCAAGCTTTGCTACTCCTTGAATACTTTGGCATAAATCTTCTTGCGAAAACGATTCAATTTTTGCCGCAGCGACGTCAAACCAGCGTGAAGCAAACTCCGAATCTTGATATCTTAGTTTTGCACATGACCACAAAATAGTTGAGAGATCATGAGAATTAGCATCATTAATTTTACCATCTCTATTGAGCTCACCCAAACAACGAGGCATAAAATTTTCATCATAATAATCAAGCTGCGCAAGACCTTTCATGATCAAAGCTAATTGACCGACACTATAAGATTGTATTGCATCCGAAGTTAAGCTAATGCACTTGTCAAGAAGTGGCGGATATGCAAATGAAAGCGCTCCACATTCTTGGATAATTTTCGCAACACCTACCGGTGAGGTTGAAAGTGATAAGAGATCTATAACCCTATCTGACCATTTGGCTAAAAATGCAGATTTGATATTATTAAACCCATCCTCATTACCATCCATAGAATGTGCATTTTTTATCTTATCTAGCGCTGTGAATAAAGCATTTAAGTCCATATCGCACAGATTATTAGTAGTGGTTTCTATATATTGCTCTATAGACTGCTTAGCAACTTTTAGTACTTTCTTTTTTGCTGGCATAGATCTTGGTCTTCAATTAGTATGAATTTATATAATATATTAACATATGTTTACTATATAGTCAAGTAAAGTTTATACAAATTAATACTTTGACGCATATGAGCGAATTCAAGTAACAGCTCCAGCATCATAGGGATGAAACACTAAAAATTTCAAAGATGACTTCTCGTACTAAATCTGCTATGGTGATGGTCAAATAAATCATTAAACATTATGGCTATATTACCTATTATCACCGCTCCAAATCCAATCTTAAAAAAGAAATCTCTACCCGTAGAAAGGATAGATGATGAATTACGTATATTCTTAAACGACATGGTCGAGACGATGTATCATGATAATGGCATTGGCCTAGCTGCTGTGCAGGTTGGTGTGCATAAACGTATTTTAGTGATTGATTTGCAGGATAATGATGATAGCCTAGATAGGCCCAAAGATTTTTTTCCTCTAAAAATTATCAATCCTGAAATTATCTCTAAGTCTGAAGAAGAATGCCTAGCAACGGAAGGATGCCTTTCGGTACCAGATCAATATGTAGAAATTGCCCGACCAGAAAAAATCACGATTAAATTCTTAAATGAACATAATCAAGAAAAAACACTAAAGTGCGATGGTTGGTTTGCGCGCTGTCTTCAACACGAGATGGATCATCTAGATGGCAAAACTCTACTTGATTATGTCTCGGTTGTAAAACGCGATGTAATGATTAGAAAATTAATTAGAGCAAAACGTAGTAAAATATGAAAATAATTTTCATGGGCACTCCAGATTTTGCCGTCCCAGCTCTTGAAGGCCTAATTAATAGCCCCCATGAAGTGGTCGCAGTATTTACGCAGGCTCCTAAACCAAAGGGGCGTGGGCTAGCCCTAACACCATCGCCAGTGCATGAACTTGCAAATAAGCACAATATCACTGTATATACTCCTCCCACTTTAAAAAAAGAAGAATATTACCAGCAAGTACTTAATATAGAAGCGGATATCATCACTGTGGTGGCTTATGGCTTTATCATCCCCAGAATTATTCTTGATGCTAAAAAACATGGCTGCCTTAACATCCACCCCTCAAAACTACCTAAATTTCGTGGTGCTGCTCCATTGCAACGCACAATAATGAGCGGCGACACCGAAACTGCTGTCTGTATTATGCAAATGGATGATGGTATCGATACTGGCGATATATTATTACGTGAGGATTTTCCTATTCCATCTGATATATCATTGCAAGAATTACATGATCTTTGTACTGCTAAAGGCGCCAAATTACTGCTCCAAACTTTAGACCAAATTGACACCCTCCCTCATATCAAACAATCCGAAGAAGGTGCTTCTTACGCCCATAAACTAAGCAAAGAAGAAGGAAAGATTGATTGGAACGAACCAGCCGAAGTAATAGAACGCAAAATACGAGCGATGAATCCATGGCCCTGTGCTTACAGTGATTGCCAGGACATGCAAGTCAAAATTCTAGAAGCGAAGGCTTGTAATCAAGAACACAGTTTTGTGCCTGGAGCAATCACGCGCAAGGAATCAATGATAGCTTGCGGTAAGGGGGTGCTTGAAGTTAAATTAATTCAAAAACCTGGGAAGAAAGCGATGAGCTTTGCTGAATTCTTACGTGGCATGCCTAATTTAGAAAAAATGAATTAAATGGAATATTTAATCAACACAGAAGAAGATACAAGGGCAATAGCACGCAAAGTGGCATCAGCCTTAAAAGCAGGTGATGTGATCGCGTTAATAGGAGATCTAGGGGCTGGTAAAACTTTCTTCGCACGCGAAATCATACGTTTTTTCTGCGGCGAGGACTTCATCGTTCCGAGCCCAACCTTCACTTTACTACAAAGCTATAAAACGAAAGATTTTGAAATCTATCATTATGATTTATACAGGCTCAAACACCCGAGTGAAATCTATGAACTCGGCATAGAAGAAGCCTTGCATGATAATGTCTGCTTAATTGAATGGCCAGAAATCATTGCTGATCTACTCCCTCAATCCACTATTTTCATCAACTTTCAGTTAAAAAATAACATTAGGTCCTTGAATATCAAAGGTTGATATGCTAATCCTGTGTTATTATCGTGATTACAATGACTTAGCCGTCATTGCGAGGAGGCATGTTCGCCGACGTAGCAATCCAAAAATATAATAAATTAACTGGATGACCACGGCGCTCAAGAGCGCCTCGTTATGACGTTAGAATGGCTAAATAACGATAATCATTAACTTTAGATTAGGATATTATTATGCCATTTAACTGGACAGAAATTGACCAAAAATTCACCGACAAAGGACTCACCCCTCTTGATTCAGCAACCAAAACAACATTTGACAAAGCATCATCTTTTGATGTTTTAAATGCAGAATATAACGAGATAAATGCAAGAAGAGCTTCCTCTGCTGATACCGCTAGCGCTGAAGAAAAGAAAACAATAAAGAAAGCATTTAACGCTGCATTGCTCGCAAAAAATGACGCGCAAACAGCTTTGGAAAAAATTCTAACAACAATTACAACACTCGTGAATACTCAAGTAGCTGAAAATCAAGCCGCTGCTTTATACGCTATTATAGAGAATATGTGGGCCTCTCTACCATTAGCTCCACGCCTTAACATCTTAGCTGAAATGATGAAAAACACTAAGCTAGTCAATTTAATATCAGTACCTATAGAGGGCAATAATGTTGCAGATCTAGTCCTACCATCCGTCACTGACTTTTCTGCTTTAACCATCGACAGTAATACGAATGCATCAATGACTCAAAATATCAGTTTATTTAATTTTATATTCCCGAAAGTTCAAAATCCTAATGTAATAGACGCCAATGGAAATAATGCTTTAACAGTCGCAGTAAGACAAAATATCCCATCTATGGTAAAAAAGCTCCTCGAGGCCGGTGCCCAAATTGATAAAAACGATAACGCTATTACAACAACCTTGATTAATAATTTTCATAAAAGCACCACAGCAGTTACCGATTTTGATGGCCCAACTGAAATTACATTATCACTATGGTTAACTGGCTCATTCACCGCAACAAATGGTATGAGTAAATTTATTAATAATATACCAGAAGAAAATATTCACCACAATCCAAGAGAAGATGGATATTCTATCCAGGCTGAGAATGCTATGAAAATTATCACATTACTCTCAGAACATGGCCTAGATATCAATCATTTTAATGAACAAGGCATGAATCTATTTTGCCTTGCTAGCCATCCAATGTTTGTTAATAATGCTTGGATGATAGATAGGGTAATGTCTATGGATAGCTTCAACATTAATGCACAAACTAAAGATGGTGCTAATCTATTCACTTGGGGGTGTCAAAACAAAAACACCGCTTTAGCGTTAAAGGTTCTAAGCCATGCTGATTTTAATTTAAATATCAACATTCAAGACTGCGCGCAGTTCATAGCAAACCTAGAAGCTGACACTGCAATCAAAATTGTAGAAAATCTATTATCAAAAGGCCAAGATATCAACGCGCAAAACCAGCTAGGAGAAACTCTATTTTATCTTGCCTGCAAAGCTAAAAATGCTGATTTAGCATTAATGATAGCAAAACATCTTCATTTTGATGTTAGCGTCGTCACTAGCCAAGGAGATAATGCTCTTATTGCTGCGTTAGATTATCTTAATGATCTTAAAATATTAGATGCTTTAGATGCAAGGCTCGTCCATCTTTCTATAAAAAACTTCCAAGGATTCGACGCTTTCTCTACCGCAATATATCATAATAAATTAGATATGGTGAAATGGGTGCATGATCATATAAAGTTAAACAACCCCATCACCTCAGATAGTGGCATATATCCCTTGCATTTAGCGGTAACAAAAGGACATTTAGAGATTGTAACTTGGTTACTCGATAATGGTTATAATCCTAATCAAACTACAAGTAACAACAAAAAAATCACCCCTCTGCAACTAGCTCTAGCTTTACCTGATACGACAGAGAATAAAACCTCAATCATTGAGATTTTAACAGATCATGGCGCTACTGAAAGCGTAGAAATAGCTGATGAGAACAAGCAGAGCGACGATGGCAAAACTCCTTTTATGCTGTTATGCGCGCAAAATATGACGGAGATGGCATTAGAAGAGTTAGGCGAAGAAGCATTTGACGTCACTATTGTCGATAACACCGGCAAAGGGCCAATTCACCACGCAGTCTTCTTATCTGATGCTGACGGAGCAAAAACTATTATCAAAGGATGTGTAGATAAAGGAGCGGACATTAACGCTCGTGATTGCTTGGGACGCACTCCTCTATCAGAGGCCATTTATTCAGGCAAGCCCGATATGGCAACCACCCTCCTGGACTTAAGTGCAGATCCTATGATTCCGGATAATAATGGGGCCTATCCAATACATATTGCAGCTGGCAAGGGGCAAATATCCACACTTGCAGCTTTGGTTACTAAAGGCGTAGAGGTTGATTATCCTAGCTCTAATCATTTGAAGGACACTCCTCTTCAAATAGCGAAAAAACATGCACCAGCTGAGCTAAAAAGTAATATCGTCGCTTGGTTGCTTGCCCATGGAGCAACAGATGTAGCGATAGAAGAAGTTGCAGCACCAATAGGAGTTGATGTTATTCCTGTCGATCTAAGTGGCGCGGATAATGCAAGTGCAGATCACACATGATTAACACAATTAGTAATGAGTTATAGTCTTAAAAGATCCCGGACTTGAGTGGAGTTGCCCGCATGGTTGGTTTTTTGTCATTGCGAGGAGCTTTTAAGCTCCGTGGCAATCCACATCATCGTCACACGCGAGAGGCCTTAAGACCAGAAGTAGTGATCCAGAAACAATAAAACTGGATAGCGACGCAAGCGCCCCGCTATGACGCGGATGGCCACGTCGGCCCTAGGACCTCCTCGCCATGACGGCATCTATGCGGGCAATCTAAATTGATTACATTTAATCAATCAATTTCCTTGAAAAAGGATGTTATTTAAAATATAGTCTTTAGCATTATAACCTACTGGATTTAAAGAGTGATAAAGAACGAAGAATTAATTCCTGTAAGCGTCGAAGAGGAAATGAAAACCTCTTATCTCGACTATGCAATGAGCGTGATCGTCAGCCGCGCTATTCCTGATGTACGCGATGGTCTAAAACCTGTACATAGACGTATTTTGTACGCAATGCATGAATCTGGTTACCATGCTGGTCGTCCACATAGAAAATCTGCGAGAATCGTCGGTGATGTGATTGGTAAATATCACCCTCATGGTGATTCCGCAGTTTATGATTCCTTAGTACGTATGGCGCAAGATTTTTCCTTGCGCTTACCACTTATTGATGGTCAAGGTAACTTTGGTTCGATTGATGGCGATTC
>CAYTBU010000026.1:6022-11184 GCA_964436105.1 uncultured Rickettsiaceae bacterium
GAATCACGCCTTGCTAAAGCTGCCCACACCCTACTTGAAGACATCGATAAAGAAACTGTTGGCTTCCAACCGAACTATGATGGATCCGAAAGCGAACCTCTAGTGTTACCGGCAATGTTCCCTAACCTTCTGGTTAATGGCGCTGGCGGTATTGCTGTTGGTATGGCCACAAATATTCCTCCCCATAACTTAGGCGAAGTAATTGATGCTTGTTGTAGTTATGTTGATAATATTGACATCACTATTGAAGAATTAATGACCCATGTCAAGGGCCCCGATTTTCCAACTGGCGCCATGATTCTCGGAACCTCCGGCATCAGGTCAGCTTACCATACTGGTCGTGGTAGCATTCTAATTCGCGGTCGTGCACATATTGAAGATATTTCAGGTGGCAAACAAGCGATCATTATCACCGCAATACCTTATATGGTCAATAAAGCCAAATTGGTAGAAAAAATTGCTGATTTAGTACGCGAAAAGAAAGTAGAGGGCATCAGCGACCTGCGTGATGAATCAAATAAAATCGGCCTGCGCGTTGTAGTCGAAGTAAAACGCGATGCTTGCGCTGACGTAATATTGAACCAATTATATAGCTACACCCAATTACAAACAAGCTTTGGCGTTAATATGCTAGCGCTGGATAATGGCCTGCCGAAAGTGATGAACCTAAAAGAAGTTATAGCTTCTTTCATCAATTTCCGCGAAGAAGTAGTAACAAAACGTACTATTTACTTACTCAATAAAGCCAGAGATCGTGCTCATATTCTCCTTGGTCTCCGCATCTCTGTCAGCAATATCGATGAAGTAATTAGAATAATCCGCGCTGCTAAAGATCCAAACGAAGCGAGAGAAAATTTAATGGCGCGTAGCTGGCCAGCAGCTGATATTCTAAGCCTAATCCAATTAGTTGACGATCAAGCAACGATAGCAGATGATGGCACATGCTATTTCAGCGAAATTCAAGCTCGTGCTATTTTAGAAATGCGCTTACAACGCTTAACTGCGATGGAAAAAGATAAGATTGAAAATGATCTTAAAGAGCTTGCAGAAGAAATCAAACATTACTTAAGCATTCTTGGCTCTCGCGAGCATTTACTTTCAATAGTAAAAGAAGAATTACAAAATGTTAGATCATCTTTTGCCACTGATCGCCTAACTACAATTGAAGAAGGCGATTTCGAACATGATATGGAGGATTTAATCCCACGCGAGGAAATGGTTGTTACCGTAACACTTGGCGGCTATATCAAACGCGTACCTCTATCGACTTACAAAGCACAAAAACGTGGTGGAAAAGGGCGAAGCGGTCTATCAATGAAAGATGAAGACATCACCACACAAGTGTTTGTGGGTGTAACCCATACTCCAATGTTGTTCTTCTCTAATTTGGGCCAGGTATATAGCCTGAAGCTTTATAAATTACCACTTGGCACGCCACAAAGCAAAGGCCGTCCAATGGTAAATATCTTGCCTCTTAAAGCTGGAGAAAACATTACCAACATCATGCCAATGCCAGAGAATCAAGATGAGTGGGATAATTTAAACATTATGTTTGCAACATCTCTTGGTAACGTAAGACGTAATGACCTATCCGACTTCAAGAAAATTCAAGTGAATGGTAAAATCGCCATCAGACTTGATGATACTGATAGCCTAGTCGCAGTAAAAGTATGTAATGAACATGATCATATCTTACTAGCAACTAAAGATGGTAGAGCAATACGCTTCCCTGTTGATGCTGTGCGTGTATTTAAAAGCCGTACATCCGATGGCGTACGTGGCATGCGACTACGCACTGGAGATGTCGTTATTTCAATGACAGTACTACATGGTATAGAAGCGATCATGCAAGAACGTGAAGCCTATTTGTCAATTCCACTAGAACAAAGAATAGCGTTGTCAGCATCAGACGATCTATCAGTCGCCGAGGCTCCAGAAGGATTGCCGCAAGAGAAATTCATTGAAATGCTAAAGGGGGAAGAATTTATTCTAACTGTTTCTGAAAATGGCTATGGTAAACGCAGCTCTGCTTACGAATATCGCATCACAGATCGTGGCGGTAGTGGCGTCGTTAATATGGTCATCTCTGATAAGACAGGTAATGTAGTTTCGGCAATGCCAGTTACTACTACTGACGAACTCATGCTAATTACCAATAATGGCAAGCTAATTCGTTGTAAACTCAATAGCGTCAGAGCGACTGGCAGAAGTACCAGCGGTGTAATCCTATTCAAAACTGCATCTGATGAGAGAGTAGTATCTGCTGCTCTAATTGCTGATTCGGATGATGGCGAGGAAGAAACAGATGATGATACTGAAATCGATGTAATCGATGAAGTAATAAGCAAAGAATAAAACTACCCCCTTTAAAATGGGGGTATATCACAACCTACTTATGAGTAATCTATGGATCAAGACGAAACATATCAAACCAAAAGAGCAACTGTTCCAAGCTTAGAATCCATTCTTTACGAACCGATCAAAGCATTAGATCATGGCTTCATTAGAGTCATTGATTATATGGGCGATGATTCGGCGATTGTGCAAGCAGCAAGGGTTTCATATGGCAAAGGCACAAAACAAGTAAATCAAGATAAGGGCCTAATTAATTACCTAATACGCCATCGTCATACTACGCCCCTTGAAATGTGTGAGATTAAGTTTCATATTAAGCTTCCGATTTTCATTGCGCGTCAATGGATTCGCCACCGCACTGCAAGTGTCAATGAATATTCAGCGCGCTATTCAATTCTTGGTAAGGAATTTTACCTACCAACGCCTGAAAATATTGCAGCGCAATCTCAAGCAAATCGTCAGGGACGTAGCGATAATTGCGTACCACCAGAAGTGGCTGATAAAGTTTTGAATATATTGAAAAATGACGCTCTTGGTTGTTATGATCATTATATCGAAATGATGAATGAAGATGAAACTGGAAATGTTATCAATGAAAATAATATTGGCATCACCAGAGAGCTCGCTCGGATGAATCTGACGCTTAATTATTATACCGAATGGTATTGGAAAATTAATCTGCACAATCTGCTGCATTTCTTAGCTTTGCGTGCTGATTCTCATGCGCAATATGAAATCAGAGTCTATGCAGAAAAAATGCTGGATATAGTAAAAGCTTGGGTACCATATGCATATGAGGCATTCGAAGAACATAAGCTACATGCCGCTCACTTATCACGCACGGGTCTTAGCGTAGTAAAACGCATGATCGCTGGCGAGAAAGTAACGCAGGAAACTAGCGGACTATCTAAACGCGAATGGAGTGAGTTAGAGGCAGTATTGGCGAAGTAGTTGAATACCATTACCAAAAAAGCCTGGTCATAGCGGGGCGCCTGCGTCGCTATCCAGACTCGTAGGGCGCGTAGCGAAAAATAACGAATACATAAACTGGATCACCACGGCGCCTTTAGGCGCCTAGATATGACGCGGAGGGGTCACGTCCTTTATTTAGATTGCCACGTCGGATTGTCATCCTCCTCGCGGGTGACGGTGTCTTTTTACTGGATTGCCAGCCATCTTACTTGACAAAATCGATCCAGAGAAAGATCAGCACATAATGCATGACGCTGGCAAAGAGTGCGGCCATTAGATCGTCTAGCATTACTCCAAGACCGCCATGGATATTTTGATCCATCCAATTAATCGGCCAAGGTTTTTTAATATCAAACAGACGAAAAAGAGCAAAAGGCATAATAAATAGACAAACAATCGCCGTAATATTATGCATGTCAATGGCACCTTCATTGATAAATATCAGTGAAGGTGTGCAAAGTAAGATAGTCAGCATTTGCCCAGCTATTTCATCGATCACTATTTCTTTGGGATCTTGCCGGCCAGTCCTTTTTATATAATTATTAGAAGCGATGGTGCCCACAATGAATAATAATAAAATCGCTGTTATCTGGGCGATAAAAACACCATAATCGCCACCTATAATATAAACACCACATAGGACCATCAAAACCGTGATAGGAAAGGCAAGTAGTGACCCAAAAGTACCAGGGGCATATTTAATTTTACCGACAAAAAGGCCGGTGACGATTAGTTCATTCAAGAATTCTTTACATTTGAGCATAGCAAGATTATATTTAATTTGGCTGTAGAAATATTATGGCTTTGATAATAGAAAAATACAAATTAAAACTGCAGGAAAATATGGCGATAGAAGTAACAGACGATAATTTTGAAACAGAAGTAATTAATTCAAAAACTCCAGTATTGGTCGATTTCTGGGCTGAGTGGTGTGGGCCTTGTAAAATGCTTTCTCCTGTGCTGGACGAATTATCAACAGAACTTGCAAGTAAAATTAAAATTGTAAAAATGAATGTGGATGATAATCCCAAAAAACCATCAGAGATTGGTATTCGTGGCATTCCAACAATGATCATTTATAAAGATGGGCAGCCCGTTGCCACTAAGGTGGGTGCGTCGCCAAAAGGATCAATCATCGATTGGATTAATTCGAGTATTTAAGGTGAAGAATCGCGGTTATTCAATTGTCGTCATAATGAGGAGGCCTGTTGGCCGACGTAATTATCCAGTTTATTATTGATTATTTACTGGATAGCGACGCAGGCGCCGCGCTATGACGGGTTTGCTGGATAGTGACTTTGTCTTTTTAGAAGATTTTCATTATGTGTTTGCTTGGTCTTAAAATTAAATCTGCCGCTAAAGAAAACATTCTCAATGGCTTTGTAACCATTGAGAATAAGGATTATCTTAAATTATCGATTAAAGCAGCGCCAGAGAATGGCAGAGCTAATGAGAAAATTATAAAATTCCTCGCATCTAAATTAGGGTTAAGGCAGAAGGATCTCGAAATAATAAGTGGTCATACTCATTCTTTAAAAGTAATATCCATTGATAATATGAGTAAAGAAGAGGTGATGGAGAAGCTGAAAACGTAATTAACGCTATTTTTGTTCGTAAGGGTTACGTGGAAGGGGTTACATCTTCTGCATATCCGCTTTTTTGGGTATATCTAAATATTGACTAATTGTTCCTACAATTTACGTTGCTTTTATGAAGCGACTGTGTTTTAATGTACTTAAAGTGTTAATATTCAACGCATAATGTTAATGTTGATATATTCTTGAGCTTTTTATTAATTAATCTTAAACACAAGGAGTTATCATGTCTAAACTAGC
>CAYTBU010000026.1:11194-17188 GCA_964436105.1 uncultured Rickettsiaceae bacterium
TTTTTTGGGTATATCTAAATATTGACTAATTGTTCCTACAATTTACGTTGCTTTATGAAGCGACTGTGTTATAATTCACTCAAACTGCTAACGTATCAGCGCAAAATGTTAATGCTGATATACTCTTGAGTTTTTTATTAATTAATCTTAAATATTAAGGAGTTATTATGTCTAAAGATAATACACTAGGATACTGGCTTAAACCTACAGAATATGATGTTTCAAAAGATACCGTAATGAACGAAACTCTAGAGTTTGATTTGATTGCAGCGTTGATGGGTAATGACATTGAAACTATAAAAACATTGATTACAGCTGAGAATAGAGATCATATTATGTGTAAATTTGGCGGCCACAAAACGCCTTTGCAACAGGCTTGTGAGCGCGCGGTTGGGACAAAAGATCTAACAATCGTGCAATATTTTTTAGAAATAGGTGCAGAAGTTGGTACTTTTAATGAATCTCGCTCACCAATTGAAGTGGCGTTTCATAGCAAATATATAGAACTTGGTGCGTTATTATGTGAAAAAGATCCAATGTCGGCGCAACATTATAATGAATACCTTACTCCAATGTCTGCAGAAATGGCAGATCAGAAGGTGGGTTTCTTGAATGAGTGCGCGACATTTCTTGCGGGCGAAGTAACCAGCGTAGAAGAAGTGGCTTAATTTTTTTTCTTATACCCTCATTGCTCATGCTCCTCATCAGTGCGCATGAGCAATAGTGAAATTTATAGATAAGTTTTTATAATCTCATCATGCGTAGTTACTTATTTATTGACACGCGCCACTCCTCATGCTATTTATAAGCTTATAGAGAGCATATTTGAGCTCTATATCCCATATATAAATTAAATCCAAAACTTTCCGTATGATGTTACATTTAAGGCCATAGACCTTACATAACTCACGTTCAAACCTTTCAATCAATCAAAAATATAAATATTTCATGAGAAGACGTATCAATAAAGAATCATCTGAAACAGATGTTGTAGATAACACCGAAGCTACAGAAACCACTGCTGCGCCAGTCGGGCCGGCCATTCATTTAAAAGACCTTAAACGTAAATCCCCAGAAGATTTGCAAAAACAAGCAGAAGAACTCGTCATTGAGAATGTCGGCGCTATGCTCAAGCAAGAAATGATCTTTGCGATTTTGAAAAAAAGCGTAGAAGAGGGAGGTAATATCATCGGTGATGGGGTGCTTGAAGTGCTTCCTGATGGTTTTGGTTTTTTAAGAGCGCCAGAGGCTAATTATTCAGCTGGCCCAGATGATATTTATGTGTCTCCTAGTCAAATCAGACGTTTTGGTTTGCGTACTGGTGATTCAGTTGAAGGACAAATTCGTGCACCAAAACCGGGTGAGAGATATTTTGCTCTCACGCGCGTTAATAAAGTGAATTTTGAAGATACTCCACGCGCTCTTCATCGTGTGCATTTTGATAATTTAACTCCTCTATATCCAGAAAAAAAATTAAATCTTGAGATCGAAGCAACTGGTAAAGATATCAGCAATCGCGTGATTGAATTAGTTGCACCAATGGGTAAGGGACAAAGGGCTTTGATTGTGGCTCCTCCAAGAACTGGTAAAACCACTTTAATGCAAAATATTGCTCATGCGATTACTACTAATCATCCAGAAGTATTCTTAATTGTATTGCTCATCGATGAGCGTCCAGAAGAAGTTACCGATATGGCCCGCGCCGTGAAAGGTGAAGTAGTGAGTTCAACATTTGATGAGCCAGCTGTTCGTCACGTACAGCTTGCAGAAATTGTAATCGAAAAAGCAAAACGCTTAGTTGAACATAAAAGAGATGTGGTAATTTTGCTTGATAATATTACGCGTCTTGCAAGGGCTTATAACACAGTTGTGCCGTCTTCAGGGAAAGTTTTAACAGGTGGTGTGGATGCAAATGCTCTGCAAAGACCAAAAAGATTCTTCGGCGCAGCACGTAATATTGAAAATGGTGGATCTTTAACTATAATAGCTACAGCACTTATTGATACCGGATCAAGAATGGATGAAGTCATTTTTGAAGAATTTAAAGGTACTGGTAATGCTGAAATTGTGCTTGATCGTAAAATTTCAGATCGTAGGATTTTCCCTGCTATTGATATTACTAAATCTGGCACACGTAAAGAAGAGCTATTGGTCGATAAAAATGCTCTATCTAAAATGTGGGTGCTTAGACGTATTGTTAACCCAATGGGTACAGTCGATGCAATCGAGTTCCTAATTGATAAGCTTAAAGATACAAAATGCAATGCAGATTTCTTTGACCTTATGAACTCATAAACTTTAAAATTTGAGGTAATCATGCAAAAAAGAGCAAAAATCGCTTTAATTGGCGGTGGAAATATTGGTGGTACATTAGCACACCTTGCTAGTATTAAAGAGCTGGGCGATGTGGTGATGTTTGATATTGCCGAAGGATTACCTCAAGGAAAAACGCTCGATCTCGCGCAAAGTTCTGTGCTTGAAGGGTCTGATGTTAATCTAACTGGTACTAATGATTATAAGGACATTGCCGGATCAGACGTTATTATCGTGACTGCTGGCGTGCCTAGAAAACCAGGAATGAGCCGTGATGATTTAGTCTCGATTAATACTAACGTCATTAAAACAGTTGGTGAGAATATCAAAAAATATGCACCGGATGCCTTTGTTATCGTGGTGACTAATCCACTCGATGCTATGGTTTGGGTTATGCTTAAAGCTAGTGGGCTTAATCCTAAAAAAGTCGTCGGCATGGCTGGCGTATTAGACTCTGCTAGATTTAGTCTGTTCTTAGCTGAAGAATTTGGCGTATCGGTAGAAGATGTCACTAGCTTCGTTCTGGGTGGTCATGGTGATGCGATGGTGCCATTAGTACGATATTCAACCGTGGCTGGTGTGCCGGTGCCAGATCTTGTTAAAATGGGTTGGTCAAGCCAGGCTAAAATTGATCAAATTGTAGACCGCACACGTAATGGTGGTGGTGAGATTGTCAATCTACTTAAAACCGGTTCTGCTTTCTATGCTCCTGCTGCTTCTGCTATTACTATGGCAGAGAGCTATTTAAAGGATAAAAAACGCGTGCTACCATGCGCTGCTTACCTAAATGGCCAGTATGGCATGAAGGATCTTTATGTCGGCGTGCCGGTAGTTATTGGTGCTAGCGGTGTTGAGCGCATAGTTGAAATCGAACTAAATGCGGAAGAGCAAGCAGAATTTAAGCGTTCAGCTGATGGTGTTAAAGCTTTGATTGATAGTATCAAGCTATAGTATAGTCTCTGTAGCTTTATACTCATGAGATCCTTTAGGAGCCATTCTTCATTCCCATTACTATGCCTGGATAAAATAATATCACTTTATATTTCACAAAGTGGCGAATCTTTATTATAATGCGAGGACTTAGTTATTTTATAAGGATTTGTCGATAGTGAACAAAGGTAGAAAGGTTTTTTTTTCAGCGATATCGGGTAATATTCTAGAATATTATGATTTTACCGTATATGTTGTTTTCTCTCTCGTTATTGGAAAGATATTCTTCCCTGGGCAATCTGAACTTGGTCAAGTTTTAAGCGCTCTTGCGGTTTTCGCTTCAGGGTTCATTACCCGTCCTATTGGCGGAATTCTCTTTGGTTATATTGGCGACACTTTCGGTCGGCGTATTGCCCTCATTTGTTCTATGGGTGGTATGACTTTTTCTACCTTCTCGATGGGCCTTATTCCTTCATATGATGATATTGGTATCTTTGCTCCGATTACTTTGGTTATGATGCGTTTAGTGCAAGGTCTATGCATTAGTGGCGAGGGTACTGGTGCAGCTATCTTCGTGCTGGAGCATTATGGTAATTTTAGGGCCGGGCTTGTTACTGGCGTGGTGCAGGGATCGAATATCTTTGGTAGCTTAATAGCAACCTCGGTAGGGATGATGCTAATTGGCTCGGCTTATGAAGAGCAGGCTTGGAGGATTGCCTTTTTGCTTGGTGGTGTAATGGGAATGGTAGGGTTTTATTTACGCCTTAGAGTGGCTGAAACTCCAATTTTTAAGCAATTAAGTAGTCAAAAAAAGATTTTAAAAGCCCCATTCATTCATGTGATTAAAACCGCTTGGCGCTCAATGTTCTTGACTGTGTGCATTGCCGGCACCGCTGGTAGTATTGTGCAGCTTATTAAAAGCTATGTTAATGTCTTCTTGCAAAGAGAGATGCATTTCTCATCATCAAATGCTTTGCTTTATACTTCCTATGCGTTATTTATTACTATGCTTTCTATGGCGATTTCAGGCGCTCTGTCAGATTATTTTGGTAAATTAAAAATGATTACTTTTGCTGCATTAGGGATGTTATTTTGTTCTTTGCCAGTATTTATTTTACTATCCTCACCAATATTTTGGCAGCAAATGCTTGCTTTGACTTTGCTTGGCATGATGGCTGGTGGGATTGCTGGCAATGCTTATATTTTTGTGATCTCTTTATTTACGCCCGAAGAAAGATTTACCGGCGTGTCTTTTAGCTATAATCTTGGGGTAGCCTTATTTGGTAGTACTACGGGTCTTATTTCTACTTTACTGGTGAATAAAACAGGCCTAAGCTATGCGCCGGCTTTCTATATTATGGCGACATCGGCTATGTTTTTAACGGTGCTATATTCAATGAAAAAAACACTAGCTCAAATGATTAAATAATCTAATTATGGTCAGTAAAAAGGATAAAATAAAAAGTTTTAAATTCGGCCTTTATGCTGAATATTTAGTTATCCTGCTATATAGCCTTAAATTTTATAATATTTTGCAGCATAGAATGCGTAATTACGCTGGAGAAATAGATATCATCTGCCAAAAGAACAGGAAATTGGTCTTTATTGAAGTCAAAGCGCGTAAGGATGAAGTAGATGATGTGTTATGTAGTTCATTTCAACAAAATAAGATCAGAAAAGCGGCTGAAATTTTCCTACAAAAATATCCTAAATATAGAGATTTTGATTTGCGTTTTGATTTGGTGATAATCCGTCCTTGGCGATGGCCTATATTCATCGAAAATGCATGGTAGAATTTTCCGTCATAGCGAGGAACGTAAGTGACGCAGTATGGAGCGACCAATAACCGTCACCCGCGAGGAGCGTAGTGACGTCAAGCGTCTTCGTCATTGCGAGGAGGATGTTAGTCCGACGAAGCAATCTAAATAAAGTAAGTAACGAATAATAAACTGAATCACCACGGCGCATAAGCGCTCGCGTGTGACGAGGGCAGCAAAAAACCACCCACATCACCTTGTTGTAAAAATACCATAATAAAAATATTACGTAAATAAATTTAAACTACTTATTGCAATTAATACGCCCCTAAGTTATAATGCTAGCATCTAATAATCGTAAGATATTTTAAAGCTCGTTAGAGCGCTTGAGACTATCTAAAATATTTAATTAACTTCACCATGGATCGATATATGTCAAATAAAAAATTCCTTAAGAACCTACTAACCACCGCATCAGCAATCTCAATCATTGCCGGTGCTGCAACTAGCGCAAGTGCTGATGACCAGACAACTAATGCTAATGCTACAATTACAGAAAACGGTGCAAATGCTACAGGTTTTGTCGGGGGGGTTATTACTTGGACTATGGGTGATAGTGTAATATTTGATGCCGCTACTGCTCGTACTTTAACTACCGGTGCTGATGGTGATGTTACAATTGGTGACGTATCGTCTCTACATGCTGGTTCAAGCATTATCACGGCAGCTGCGGCTCATACTACAACTATTGCAAATGTCAAGGGCGATAATATTATCAACGCAAGGCTTGGTGGTGGTTCAACTTTAACTTTTACTGGCGAGGATTTATCTGCTCTTGGTACAATCGATGGTGCTGCAGGTGGTTATGGCACATTTATATTTGCTGAAGTAGTCGCTAAAGGTCACGTTGGTGCAATTGGTGAAACTTGCTGGGTGAATGAAGTACAAGTAAATGGCGCTGGGGCTTCAACTTTTGATAATGCAATGACTGGAG
>CAYTBU010000027.1:0-16785 GCA_964436105.1 uncultured Rickettsiaceae bacterium
AAACTATAATGATACGAAGATATTGCGGGTTGACTTATACAGATGCGACAGAACCTCTATTAATCCAAGCATCAAGCGAGAAGACGCAAAGTATTTCTTAAAAATACATCATGATTTTGCGCTGAAACAGAATTTAGATGAAGGGGCCGTTGAAAGATAGTTTTTAGAGAATATTTTTTACAACTTCAATAAAATTGATTTTTTAAAATGGCAAAGTTATTAAACTGATTATCAAATTTGATGTTTTCAAGATTTGTTTATTAAAAGTATCACAAATTTTTAGCTTTTTATTGAGCTAAAGCGCCTGAATTTCTAATTTTACACAGTAATCACTGTTAAGCGTTTAAGATTAAAACAAATTGCATTCATAAATTCAGCAAATTGATTTTTTGCAATTCCTACGTACCGCAGTCGCTTATTGGCTTGCGAAAATACTCTTTCAAAAGGAGACCTAATAAAAGTGTAATAGCGATCAAGATCAAAATTCTTCTCTTTCATATTATTTTTTTTAATTGCACACAAATGAATACATTTGCGTGCAGCCGCTTTCCTAGCAGGTGAAACGCAATAAGCTTTATCAGCATATGTAGCTCCTCCATTGGGAAGAACATGCGCCATACCTTTGGCATCAGTAACATTAGCAGGTGTCACAGCCACTTTATTAATTAAGCCTGACTGCATGTCTACACTAACATGCTTCTTATAACCATACCAGAATTTGCTACCATTCTTGCAGCCTATTCTAGCTTGTTTATCATGTGCTACTTTCGGTAAAACATCGTTATTAAGCTTCTCATATTTTTGCTTCCTAGCTTCATCGCGCTCTTCCCAAAGATTAGCTTTAGAAATTAAGTGACTGGCATCAACAAAAGTAAATACCTCACTCATATAGCCTTGAGATTTTAATTGATCTCTAAAAATAGCAAATATTTTAGATAGTAGATTAGTTCCTATCTTTGTTCTTAGTTTGCTGAAAACACTGTAATCTGGCGTAGCTTCAGTTAAGTCAAAATCACAAAACCACTTGGCTGCAACGCTATCACTCAAGTATCTCTCTAACTCACGATCCGATAAGTCTTCCATAAATTGCAAAAGCAAGCACTTAAAAAGGCGCAAAACTCCATAACCTTTGTAATTCGCTGGAGATTCTACGCCCCTTAGCTCTTTCGATGCTAATTCAAAATCAAACAAGTCTTTAAATTTACGATATTGATGCTTTGGGCTAACTAATTGGTTTAAACTTACCATTATAATTTGATTCGATGCTGACATCTCTAAACTCCATAATCTTCATGCTATATTATAACAAAAATTACTTCATCTCGCAACGGTCCCATGAAGTAAATGATTCAATTGGGCATTTTTACATTCAGTTAACAGATACTATATTAGGTTCTAGTATTATAAAAGGCAAGAATCCTCTTGAGGGTGTTTTCTGTAAACCTTTAAATATCGGAGAAATAAAGGAAGAAAGTAAGAGATTTACAGGAAGCGAGAGTTACATGAAGTCTCATAAAGACGATATAATTCTTACCACTAAAGTGATCTCCTTAACTTCAGAGCAGTATGCTAGAGCATTGATGTTTGTATCATCAAAAGAAGGAGGAATTTATGCAGCTGGAGTAGATGATTGCATTAGATTCACGCAAGAAGTTTATTCTGTTGCAGGACTGCCAAGAAACTTTACAGACGTTTATACGGCCAAAGAATTACTATCTTTTGGAAGTGCGGCTTCGAAAGCTGCATTATTTAGATATGGTAGCGGTGATAGTCATTTATCAGTTCAAGGTAGTTCACTAGAGGAGGTGGCAAGTAAATATAATGTTCCTGTTGATAGAGTAATAGAAGGGCAAAGTGATATGCACCTTGAAAGAACTGTCACTCAAAAACAATTTGTTATATTGAGTGATAAAGTGTGGAGGGGGATAAGTGGATTAAAAACACTAGCTACCTTAGAGGGGGATGAAGGAGTTTCTGCAAATGCAGAAGATGTTAGCGTTGAGCAAGCGCATAAGATGATAGCAGATAGTCTTCAAGTCGTAAATGCGGCTTTTGCTGTGGCCGAAGGAAAGATACCCGCATCTGAGTTTCAAAGAGAGTTAAGTAGCGAAGTTGATCGTACAAATCCAGATTTTGTCCGTCAAGCGAAGGAAGCAGAGGATTCGTTAGCTTGGATCCATGAATTAACTAGAAGCACTAATGCTTTGTTGTATGGAGGTGATGTTAATACCAAGGGTCCAGTTGATCCTAAGCCATCTGTCACCCAAGCTAAAGCATCAACAGTCATTGCTCATAAAGTGAAAGCCGACGAGCTTGATGATATACTAGAGGCGGCATGTAGTGATGTATTTGATGTGGAGGAGATAACCAGAGTAGATTTTCGATCGCAGCCAACCTCTGATGTATTTCAGCAGATCATGAGGCAGCATGTAGAGTCTTGTAGAGAAACAATGAGGTTAAATCCGTTTTTATCTACAGCTGCAGGATTAGATAATTCAACCTTTGACCAATCTTATCAGGACGTTATGGATATATTAGGAGTGCCTATTTTTCCACAAGATGAGAAGTAGGAATTCGGTAAAATCAAGAGATTAAAGCTACACTAATGAACTAATGCAGTAAAGATTAGGCTGAGTGTTTTAATATAGTTGTAATGACATCAAATTCATGATATATCTCCTTATGTAGGGATATAACGCGGTTTTAATATGCATGTTAGAGATTTTATCACAAAAGTTTCACAGAGCTTTACAGCAAAGGAAGCTGCAATCGTTCTAAACTATTCACCCCTTCAAACGACAAAGATTTTGTATAAATGGAGAAAAGATGGATGGATTCAAAGAGAAGCTAGAGGAGTATATACTGTAATTCCAGTTAGTACTTATCATACAGCAATTGATGATCCATGGACAATAATACCAAAGGTTCTACCAGATTGTGAATATTACATATGTGGTTGGAGCGCCTGTGAATATTTTGGTCTTACGGAGCAAATTTTTAATGATATATCAGTAGCTACTCTTATATCTTTAGCGCGAAAATCAATTAAATTTAAGTCCGGACAATTTATTTTTTTTACAACCAAAAAAAACAGATTCTTTGGTACTCAAATTGTCTGGAGGGGTAATCAAAAGATGTTGATCTCTGATATTCATAAAACTGTAGTAGATATGGTGTTAAACCCATCATGGGGCGGGGGAATAGTGCATGTTTATGATTGTCTTAAAAATTATCTAAAGCACGAAGATGCGGACCTAAATAAGATAATAGAATATGGTGAAAAACTTGGGGTAAGAGTTTTTTATAACAGACTAGGTTTTTATCTTGAACAGATTTTAGGGCGTAATGATAAGATTACTATAGAATGTCACAATAAAATTACATCTAGATATAATTATCTTGATACTAAAACTAAGGGCGATAGGTATATATCTTTTTGGAAAATTATAATACCTAAAGGTCTAAATTTAGGAAAAAATGAATGATTACAAGTGGTGAAATTAGAGAATTTGCTTTAACTCAAGGAGTAAGGCAAGAGGTTATTGAAAAAGACTATGTGTTAGGGTGGGTGCTCGCTGGAACATATAATATAACTGAGTCAGAAAAATGGATATTTAAAGGTGGCACTGCTCTAAAGAAATGTTACTTTTATAACTATCGTTTTAGTGAGGATTTGGATTTTTCTTTAGAAGATCCAGCGGGGTTAAGGGAAGAAAGTTTAAGAGTAGTTTTAAATAAGATTATTGATTGGGTTTATGATAATTCAGGGATAGAAATTTCTAAAACAAAAAGTATCATTGAAACGTTTCAAAATAGTGACTTAAGGCAAGTAGCTCAAATAAGACTTTATTATCATGGTCCTGTTGGCCCATCATCTCCGCAGCAGTGGCCTCGGATTAAGTATGATCTAACGGGTGGTGAGTTAATAACGGATAAACCCGTACTGAGAAATGTATATCATCCCTATAGTGATAGCAATGAAGAGTTATTTAAAACCAGGTGCTATAGTTTTACAGAAGTGTTTGCTGAAAAGCTTAGAGCTCTTGTACAGCGAACCCGTCCGAGAGATGTTTATGATGTGGTGAAGTGTTACGAAGCTCAAATGGTAGATTTTAGTGAGGTTAAGGCGCAGTTTATACTTAAGATGCAGGCAAAATCATTATTAATGCCCACGAAGGATACTTTACTTGCTCAAATTAAGAATTCAAATGTGTTTTGGGTAGAGCAGCTTGCTCATCAAATAAATAATCTAGAGGATTTTGAGGAGTTTGAGCAAAAGATGCTGAATATATTAGAGCATTTAATCTCTTCCTAAATTCTCTTGGATAACTTAGTTTGTGCAACAAATTACTGTACAAATATTTTGAAGGTTAGCGTTCAACTAAAGCTAAGAAAATTAAATATAAATTTAATCAGCGACTTTGTCAGTGTAGACAAGACCAGGAAAAAGTGGTTTTAGGAAATATGTAGCAACTAGCAATCCTTGAGAGGTTATCTTTTTAAGCTCGCTTTCAGAGAAGATTCTCTTAGTGTTTGTCTGAGACTAAGGTGCTCCAGATTGTAGAGGCCACACAAACGGCAATACCGCCATTACGACTAAAGTGATGGCTAGGCATTTTGGTCCAAGCGATGTACTAAGTAATAATAATATTACAAATAATGTAGCGCGTATGATAATTGGGTGTTTTTAATAAGCGTTTAAAAACGATAGAAAGCCACTTCTGTTATTGCTTTTAAATATGTTGTTGGGATATTGCATCGCTAAATTCTATTTTATTTTATCTTTTATGCTGTCATTGTACCATAATTAATGTCTTTGAGAAAACAAAAAACATGATCTGTCCGCCAAAATAAGAATGCAATGGTATTACTGATTTATAAAGTAACATTATTCAAGATCTTTTGAAAAACTATCTTAGTTGAAGAGAATAGATCTACAAATCTATCGCAAAAGATATTTTGTCAGCAATCTCAAGAATAGGGAAAAATTGGCTCATAGTATCATGAGCATTTTGAGCACTTTGGGCAATAATAGTTTTGATTTCGGTTTGGGATAGCGGTGTGCTAATAGGCGCCTTACACTCAAGTGCTACATTTTGTTGCGACCAAACCCATGGTAACATTAGGATCATAGCTGCTAGTAATAAGTAATTTAATTTTTTTGTTTGAGTCATACGTTATCCTCATATTTGCATCAGTATATGAGTTTCATATTACCAAGGGTTAGATCTCAAATCATGCCTTTTCATCCTTTTATTCCTTTGCAAAGCGCCCTCAAGAGTCAAAAAGATATTAAAATATAAGATAAGGTACAGTAATTTATTATAGGGGCATTGCCCGCTAATCACATAGTCTTGTATGCTAAAGCCTAATCGTGAAGAAGACTAAATATGCTTATAATCTCCTTTATCTTATGAAAAACACTTATAGTTTATGAAAAATATTTATGATTACTGAGGTGTTGTGAAGCTAATATTTCGGTAACTGTGGGGTGCTTTATTCTAGCATGATCTGCTTTGGTTTTTTGATATATTAGTTTGAAATTGAGTTTTAATAACAAATTGTTTGTTTTAATTACATGGTTTGATATAATAGATACATAATTAGTACATTGTATCTATATTGCATCTATTATAGAACAATTGTTTAAAGAACGAACAAAATAATTTTTTTAAAAGTTATTGCAGCAAATCTAGGAAGTGAAGTATGGCCAAAAAAAATGAAATTTCTAAATCAATTGAAGAGAAAGATATTGATATGAGTCTTTTTATGATAAACAAAACAATGACTCGATTACGAATTAAGCGGATTAGAAAACACTATGGAATGCTTCAAGTTGACTTTGCTGAGATGTTGGGAGTGGCATATAACACTTATAGAAGCTGGGAAATAGGAGTTAGAAGACCTTCAGGCCCTTCTTGTGCATTGCTTCAAATAGCAGAAAAACATCCTAGAATCTTTTTAGCTAATCGGAAGGAATTTATAGACAATATTATGAAATATTTTAGAAAATAGTTTTAACCTAACCTAACCTTTATGTAACTGTACTCTAAGAAAACTGAGCGTTGATACTGCCTTAAGAGAAGAGGCGCTTTTTTGTACAAAGCCAGTTTGAATGAGTTAATTAATAAATAACAAATATTTCGTAAGTAGATGCTACTTTAAGTTAATTTGTGGTTGACTGAGCAAAAAATAATGTATAAAATCTTTTTAAATCTCTCTACAGGAATTTGTTTTATCTCTTTTGTCCCTTAAATTTAAAGGGAAGGGGGTATGTTTTTTGTGGAGTTATCAATGTTTTACCTTACACAATTCAAATTTAACAATAAACATAGCTTAAAAAAGCATGGATTTATTCAGCTCTTTCAAGAAATTTATCCTATAAACATCATACAACCGTTAATGGTATATCTTTTTGGATACTACTTTAGCACCTAAGGGTTTAACATATTCAATACAAGCTAGATTCTAAATATTTCACTGTTCGTATAGATTATTCATCTAAGACATAATTGATAATATTTTAAATAATTGAGGTTACTTTACAAAATAATGTAAATGTGGATTCTGCTGATTTATTGGGAGATATATAAAAAGAGCATAGAAAGATCGTAAAAAAGATCGTTGTTTAGATTTGTGAATATGAGTCAGTTATAGCGTAAAAGAATGAAATAATAAAAAACAAGAAGCAGAAAATAAGAATAAAAACGAGAAATAATAAAATGATAGAGGTTACTTATGTTTGCAGGTGAAGTTAGCACATTATATGGAAAATATGAAGAGTTAAGACTGCAGTTACAGCAAAAGGATGTTGAGCTTTTAAAGAAAGGTATAGAAGGAGCGGAAAGTTTAAGAGTAATGCTTAAGACTTTAGAGAGTAATTTAAGTGCAAAGATGGAAGCTTCTATTACTTCTGTGCGTAGTGATGGGGCAGAGGCTAAGCAAGTAACGGAAGCAGAATATAATGAACTTGCCAAGCAAATTAATTTACTTATCTCTAAGATTGATAGTAATCCAGAAGAAATATTAAAATTATGGCAATCGGTTAAAGAAGGTAAGATCGAAGTAGATAAGTTAGGTAGTGAAGTTACTAGGTACTTTGCTAGACTAGAGAATCTAGAGAGAAACTGGCAAGAGACTCAGGAAGAGCGGAAGGATGCTGGTAATTTAACGTTATTTCCAAAGGCCACTACTTTTTACGCAAGGGAAATAGACGATTTTCAAAAACAAACACAGTATTTTTATGCAGGACAAATAGTTAATTTAAAAAGTATTACAATAGATACAGTCAAAAAACATATAGCTTTTTTAATTAAAAAGATTTGCCAATTGAACGAAGAGGGTTTTTTTACTGCATTTGAAAATGATATTAGAGAAAATATTGTAAATGATAGTCTAAAACCACACCTGATGAACACAGTGATTGCAGAAGCATGTGGCGCACAGTGGGATGTAATAAACGATAACATTGCAAGCTTAGTGCCTCAATTACAAGTACTGTTACGTGAATACAATCAAGAAATAATTGCTGATAAGTTAGGGTTTGAAAATGACCTTAGCTCTCTATCCAACAGCGAAAAAAGTCAAATAATCAAAAGTTGTGCACAATATCTAATAAAATGTAAAAAACAACAAATTGAAAACTATAACGACAGACTCCTGGATGAATATCGCTCAGCAAGACAGGAAGTAGAAGATGATCCAGATTCGGCTGAGTATGATTACGATGGGATAGCTTATCCTGAACGTCCAAAATTAGCAAAATTTAGCGCTAAGGATTGCAAGTATTCACACAAAGTATTTAAAGCTCCGGATAATATAAAATATTTAATGTCTTACCTTAAAGATAAGAATGAAGGCTTGGCATGGCTAGTACATGCCGGAGTTCAATATGATTTTGAGGTAGATACTGAATTGTTAAATAAAATATTTTTGGAGGAATCAGAATGGGAACAGATGATTTTATCTAAATGTTTATATAGCTTAGTATTTTACCATAATTTTCCAGATGTTATTGATCACCACGGTTTTATTGCTGATACCTATATTGAGTCGTTACAAGATTTAATGACTGGCAAGGATGTTTCTGGATTCAAAGATAATACACGCTATATAAGTGACATACATGCTTTAATTATCAAAAACTCTATTAGAACTCCTGAGGAATTATTACATTCTGCTGGAATTAAAATTTATTTAGAAGAGTTGCATGCAAAATTTAACCAGGCCATGTCGCTTGGAAATTATTTAGAAGCTCAAAAAAATTGGTATATCTTTGGTAAATATGTTTTTTATCTAAATGCGATGTTAGACTACTACCCTGAACTAGATAATGAAAAGGCTGTGATTCCAAAACTAGTCAAAACTTTCGGAGCATATGTTACTGAAACACAAAGTTTTAATGTAGTTCATCTCACTACGCATAGTACGACACTGGTTTATTCAGCTGAGAAGCATACTAAAAAAGCTACCCTTAATTTAGTCTCATGTATAAAAAAACTTCAACAAACTGAACAACTTATTGTATCCACAATGCAGCGATTTAACGATGATAACCCTTCTCTTGATGCACAAAAAATTCAATCTACAAATATCGTTATACCCACTCTTTATTTTTTGGTAGCTGATACACCAACATCAAGTACAAACACTAACAAAAGAATATTCATAGAAGTTCCAATACCTTTTTCAAAATATAAAAACAAGCTTCTTTCTAAAGATGTCACGGACCAAGTTAATCAGGCCGATGACAATCCTGATAATAATGAATATAGCACAGTGAGGCTTAGCAGTGCCGAGATGCATCATCAGGGTAAATGTTTACTCAGTGGAACTGAGGGCTATTACGGGAATGAAATGTTAAATGAGCATAACGGTAAGCTATACCATAGCGAACCGTTAATGTTACTTGCTTTACAAGATCCGGACAACATTAAAGAAATAGTATATACTTTGCGAACCAATTTACTGAGCACACTAAAGCTGACAGAGGATAAATTAATATCTATGGGTCAGTTTAAAGTTTATATGGCAGTTTTGCTTACTTATTCAACTAATTCTACTTGTGATCCATGCTCAATTAAAATGATAGGTAATCAAGTTAAATACAATGAAGGATTTACTTCTCGGCTAGAAATGGCATTAAATTCTGATGGAGAATATTTTAAAGATATACCATATAACTTTTATACCAAAAATTACTTAGAATCTGAGACAAAATTTGCATTAACTACCATAGTGTTTTCAGGACAGCCATATAGTAAGCAAGCAGAATCAATAGCAGAAATGCCAAATCATTATAAGAAGATGGCCACTACGCTAAACAAACCAGTTCATGGTAAAAAGACTAAGTTAGATGGAGCACAAACGTCGGATAACATGCTATCTAGTGACCTTTATGTTAGTTCTAAAGATGAAGATGATTATTATAGTAATAGAGGGCATGGTAAACTTCACTTACCTAAAGGAATAGATATACATAAAATACGTGACAGTGATACTCGTGGTAAATATTTGATAGAATGCGTAATATCTAAAGATTATAACAAATCGAATGAGATATGCTGTAGGGAAGATATTGGCAGTAGTAAACCAAATCAACTAACTCATACAGCCTTTATGAGCGGCTCTAAACAAGCAAAATTTGGAGATACAGCATCTTTTGACACAATCATCAATAGCTTATATGACAATACGCCAAGTGAATCTTTGAAGATAGGTGAATCATCGAGTGATAGTGGTTGGGAATTTTAAGCAAGGCTCTTTTTAACAAAAAGGTGACATTTCTACTTTGCTAAAACACGACATTACTACTTCTTTGTCCTTACAAGTAATAATCCTATAATGTTTGTTATGAATAGAAAATAGCTATCACTAGCTCTTGTTGCTCAAACTCAATAAACACAGCTTTAGAGCAAGATGATCTTGACTACTTTAGTTGCTCATGATATACATAGACGTATATTAAGCAAAAACAATATACGATTATGAAACCTTTTATTGGCAGAACATATGAACTAAAGCAACTTAAAGAACTAAGCAACGCTGGCCAAGCAAGCATCGTGGCAATAAAAGGTAGAAGGCGTATTGGTAAAAGTCGTCTAGTGACTGAATTTGCATCAGATAAGATATTTTTACAATTTATTGTCCTTGCACCAAAAACTTCTAGCACAGCACAAGAGCAGCGAGATCATTTTACAAATCAACTTGCTCTGTTTTTTAATTTACCTCCATTTCATTGCTCAGATTGGGATGATATTTTTAAGCATCTATCACACTATATAACTGACAAGAAGACAGTAATATTATTTGATGAAATATCGTGGATGGGTGCAGGAGATAATACATTCATTCCTAAAATCAAATCATGGTGGGATAGAGATTTATCACAACGCAAGAATGTGATGCTGATTTTCTGTGGATCAGTTTCAACTTGGATAGAAGACAATATCATAAATAGTACAGCTTTTTTTGGAAGAATCGCATTAGTTTTAGAACTAACAAGCTTATCGTTAAAAGAATCAGCAGAGTTTTTGAAAGTTCTAGGTTTTAGAGCATCTCATTACGATATTTTTAAACTACTATCAGTTATAGGTGGTGTACCTTGGTATTTAGAACAAATTCATCCTGGTGAGATGGCAGATAATAACATCAAAAGATTATGTTTTGAAAAAAATGGTCTATTAACGCTAGAATTTAATCGTATTTTTAATGATCTGTTTAATACTAAAGGAGAGATTTACAAAAAAATCATCTATTTATTAAGTAACGGTATGAAATCACTTGCAGAAATAAGAGAGGCTCTTAAATATCCACACAGTGGTAGTTTAAGTAGAATAATGAAAAATCTTATTATTTCTGGTTTTGTAACACAACATTATCAATGGTCTATTAAAACTAACAAGCTTAGCAAACAAAGTTTATATCGTCTCAGTGATTGTTATATGCGCTTTTATATTAAATATATAGAGCCTAACATGATAAAGATTCAACAAAATGCTTATAGGGATGTAGAACTATCAACTTTACCAAATTGGCAACCAAATCTTGGTTTTCAAGTTGAAAGTCTGCTCTTACATAACCGTAGCTTTTTACTAAGCGCAATAGGAGTTAGTATCGCTGATGTTGTGATGGATAATCCTTACGTACAGCATACCACGACGCGACAAAAAGGTTGTCAGATTGATTATTTAGTACAAACCTATACTAAGAATCTATTTTTTTGTGAGTTTAAATTTAAACGACGTGAGATTGGTTTGGAAATTATAGAAGAGATGCAAGATAAACTAAAAAGTTTTTCAGCGCCACGTGGGTTTGGTACGTTGCCAGTTTTATTTCATCTTGGTGATGTTGCAACTAGTGTTTATGAGAAAAATTACTTCTATAAGATTATTGATATAACGGATTTTATAGATAACACAGAGTAAAAAGATATCACTTTGTTTAATTTTGGAGAAAAATGAAAATAAAAGATTAATAAAAGTCGAGACAGAACTCGTGAACTCAAATAACGCTGTTTATGACTTAGTATCATCTGCAATTGCATCCCGTAATGATTTGAATGCAAAAAACGAAGAGGGTAATACGTTGCTGCATACAGTAGTTTGGGCAGGCGTTGGAGTAATAGTAAGTTTGGAGAAAGATGATGAATTTGATACATCACGACACATTGCCACAGTTCGTGTACCATTAGTAAAATACTTTCAACGTTTAATCAAGGACGATATTCCTTACCAAGGCATAAGGAGATTATTGGTTGAAAAGCTGGTTAAAGCCGGTGCGGACGTTAATGCACAAGATAAATATGGTCAAACTTTATTACATATAGCGTCTGGTTTCAATAATAATGAAATTGTAACAATGTTGATTAAAGCTAAAGCAGATGTGAACGCAAAAGAATCTTTGGGATATACTTCCTTACATATCGCTGCAATATATGATACTAATGGGAAGATTCTCCGTTCTTTAATTGAAGCAGGGGCAGAAATCGAAGCTGAAGATAATGATGGTTATACTCCTATGGATAAAGCTCTTATTAACAATAATTCTGTAGCAGTACACGTTCTTATTGAAGAAGGCGCAAATATAAATGATAAACAGAAATTTAGGAGTAGCGTTGTCATACCTTCAGATGAAACACCTCCTGTTCGTATAGGTAAAGTTGTATACGGACAGTGGAAGAAGGGTGGCGCAATTTTGGATACAAAGGATTACAATAGATACTGATACTTAAAAACAAACTAATGATGTAAGAATAACTAGTTAGAAAAGTTATCATGTGATGATAGTTGGATTTTAAGAGTTTTTTAAAGGATGCTATTACTACTTTGCGCTTACAAACAATAATTCTATAATGAGCTATTATGGTAAATACGAGGCCAATAAATTTAGTTGAGCAATGTTATTATTATGGCGTAGGGAAGGGGAGTATAAAGAGTTATTTTTTCTGATATTTGTTCTTTGTGGTATTTAAAGGAATTTTATGCTATATTGTGCTGTAGTAATTTAAAGTAAATTTATTAGAAATATGACTAACATCACCCCAAGAGTGGATATTGCATTTAAGAAAATATTTGGTGTCGAAGAGAATAAGGATTTACTCATATCTTTGATTAATTCAATAGTTTCTGAAGAGGATCAAGTATTAGATGTTACTTTACTTAATCCTCATAACCCACAAAACTTTAGAACTGAAAAACTATCTATCTTAGATATAAAAGCTAAAGGTATGGATGGAAAAAGATTTAATATAGAAGTTCAAATTAGTGATGAAGCTGATTATGACAAAAGAGCTCTATATTACTGGGGTAAGTTATATACAGAACAGTTAAAAGTAGCAGATGATTATTCTAAATTATCAAAGGCTATTGGTATTCATATACTAAACTTTACCTCTATACCAGAATCAGATAAATACCATAATGTGTTTCATATCAGGGAAAAAGAAAATGGTATATTATATTTTAAAGATTTAGAATTACATACGATAGAGCTCAAGAAATTCACTAGCGATACTAACGAAGTATTATCTGACATAATAGCTAAAATCAGAAACTCTCTTGATATGTGGGTTGCTTTTTTAACGCGCAATGATTTACTTAACAAAGATAGTTTACCTAAAGAGCTAGACAATAGCAGTTTAAAAAGAGCTCTTACGGTTCTCGATGTAATGAATTTCAGTGAAGAGGAACGAGAGGCCTATGAGGACCATCTTAAATGGCTCCGTATAGAGACAAATACTCTAAAGAAATACGAAGCAAAGGGCAGTGAAGAAGGTAGAGAAGAAGGAATTGAGATAGGAGCCACGAGAGAAAAATTAGCTATAGCAAAAGCTCTAATCAAACAAGGTTTATCTCTTGATATAATTGCAGAGGTTACTGGATTATCTAAAGCACAACTAACAAATTTAAATTAATAAAATATTTGTATCATACAAGCTAGTGTTCAGTAAAGGCGGTGCTAATGGTATTTGTAGCCATTAGCGATATTCAACCTAAGGTACAATGCACTTGACTAGGTTAATCTATGATTGATTTAATGCTTTGAATACGATAGTATTTTAAATGAAATGTCTTATTCTTAATGTATCGCAATCATGGAAGGATCATATGCCCAATTTAGATCAGAATAACGTCCTTGAAGAGTCTCTCGATTCTAAAGCAACTTCATTTCCAAAAAGCCCTCTAACTCAAAAATTACAGAAATTGTATCTTTTGCAAGATAAGTTACCTAAACTAATTGAAGATGCTTCGGTTCCAACACAGGAATTAGATAAATTTTATGTAAAACTCAATATAATAGCTAATGAACAAAGTAGCTCTGATAAGTATCCAATTGAAGTTGAAGAAATCTTCCTTCCGAAAAAAGACAAACCTGCAGCAGATAAGGTTTTGTTTGTAGGTGGTGCGGGAGTTGGTAAAAGTGCCTTTCTACAAAATATCACTTATAAATGGGCCAAAGGGGGAGAACATGGTCTTTTTAATAATAAATTTGATTATGTATTTAAGGTAAAATTAAAACTATTATTTAGTGATTGGAAAGCGGGGTATAACATTGATGATCTTGATGAACCTTTAAAATGTTTTATTTTATATTCACTTAAAAGTGAGCCAACCTATGCTAACTTAGATTCAGAGCATAGGATTAAGAAGGATGAGATTTTTAATGTAATAAATACATCTAACCAAGATAAGATATTGTTGTTGCTTGATGGTTATGATGAAGTAGCATCTTACATCTCATCAGGAAAAGACCCAATAGTTACTAGGATGAGTGAAGCAATATTTAGATCAAAGCATGTTCTAATGACTTCTAGGCCTAATGCCTTAAATTCTCAAATGGAAAATAAATTTGATAGGAAAATAGAAACGGCTGGTTTGGGGTCTGAGGATATTCAAATATATGTTGATAAATATTTTAGTAAACAACAAGAGCTGTTAGAAGAAAGAATTTTTAATTTAAGCGCATTTCCTTCGTCTAAAGGGGCTAAGATTCAAGATAAACAAGCTCTCATGCAATATTTCAGGAACAGCAGTGATAATCAAGAACAAGAAATATATTTTCAATTAGATAAAATTGATAGATCAAGAGGCTTAGGATCTAATATAGAAGAAATCAAATCTGCAATTAGAGACTCTTATCTAGAATCTAAAACTTTAGTGAGTAATCTTATCATTACAAACGCTAATGTTAGAGAAATGGCAGCGATTCCAATTAATGCTGCCATGTTATGTTTAATTTGCTCTGATCATGAAGATTTAGAAAAATTTAAAGGAGATTTTAATATAGGTCAACTTTATAATGAAGTAATACTTTGGTTAGGGAAGAGATATATTACCAAATCAGGTAATGAGGTTCAGCTTCAAGATACCACTGAAGCAAGAATTTTAACTACGGAAGAATTGTTAGTATTAAAAAAAGTTGCTCATACTACGTTTCAAGACAACAAACTAGTTATTGAAGGTAGTATCATTGATAAAATTGCAAGCGATATAAACCAAAGCCTTAGTATTAGAGAAGTAAATAAATATGGTCTATTAAAAGTCAATAATATTGCTAATGCGCGAACAGCTGATGATTTAATTAACCAGGAACATGAGTTTATTCATTTAAGTTTCCAAGAATATCTTACAGCCTTTACTCTAAAAGAGTTATTATTAAGTGATGATCCCAAGATATACACAAGAGCAACTCAATTTATTGGACAACATCGTAATGAACCACGGTATTTATTAACTATAAAATTTTTAGCTGGATTAGTTAGTAACGGAGACGAAAACTGTAGTGCGATACAGAATCAAGAGCTTGTAACTAGATTTTGGGAAGCAGCAGTTTGTAATATTGATGGTGTTTTGGAACTTGGTTTGAATACGAAAGTAACATTGTTAATGCATTTACTGAATCAAGCAAAAATAAACGGTGAACTAGACAATAGGATCCCAAATCTAGATAAATTAAAAGAATTAATTGATGTAGTAGTCACAAGCGATATCACAAGTTTTGCTGATCATATTATAGCAAGTGGTTATATATCACCAAAAATCAAAGAAGCTTTATCTGCTATATTAGATCTGAATTTTAAATGGAAGATTGATAATGCTATTACTATAGTGGAAGCAAAAGGAAGCTTCGCTATGGTTGCTGAAGCTAATTTAAAAAGAATAGAACATAATATAGAACATGATAAAGAGAATAATATATCTTTGAGCGAAGCAGAACTGAGCGCTAAAAAAGCCAAAACTACTACTTCACATCGAATCGAACTGCAGATTGCTTTAAAAATGGCTGTAAAGTTACTAATCAAAGATAATAAAAATGATATAGAGGCTCAAAAATTCACAAATCAAATATTAGAGATTCTAAAGAATCCAAATTGGCAAATTAAATTAGAGGCAATTAATATTTTGATTGAGCTTATTACCAATAAAAACCTAGTTGATTTTAACTTAGCAAAAGCAGAAGATATTATTAACATAATACAATGGCATGTTACTGACGATAATTTAAAAGAAGAAGTAGGTAAGTTAGTTATTGCAATAAAAAATAGTATTCCACAAGCAGACAAAGAAGATTTTGAGATATTTTTAGCAAAAATATTGAGCAATCAGTTAGAGATTTTTTATAAGGTTAAACCAATTGAAGAGTTTACTGAGAAACCTACGTTACCAAGCATAATCAATCAAGAAATGATAGATGAACTTTTAGGACAAATAAATACCACCAATTGGTTACAACAATATAATGCAATAGTTTTATTAGGTAAGGCGGTCAAAGAAAATCCTGAGCTTATTGATAATAATATAATTGATAGACTATTAGGCAAATTAAAAGATAACAATTATACGATTAATCAAGCTTTGGTGCAAACAATAAATGCTATAATGTTGCATAAATCAAACGCTGATATAGCAGATAAGATAAAGGAAATTATTTTAAATGATAAGACTCTATGTGTTGGACAACTAATTATTAAATATTTTGATCTTAATGAGTTGGATAAAGTAATAATAAACAGAATAGCTCAAAACTTAAGCCTGACTAAAGATCAAGATAGGCATGGAATTGCAAGATCCGCAGCTGCAAGTGCTTTAGCAGAGACCTTCAAAGTAAGGCCTGATCTTTTAACTGTAAATATAGTAAATCAAATAGCGGAGAACTTAAGTCTGACTAAAGATCAAGATAGGCATGGAATTGCAAGATCCGCAGCTGCAAGTGCTTTAGCAGAGACCTTCAAAGTAAGGCCTGATCTTTTAACTGTAAATATAGTAAATCAAATAGCGGAGAACT
>CAYTBU010000028.1:0-16694 GCA_964436105.1 uncultured Rickettsiaceae bacterium
TGTAACCGTACTATTGTTCTGCACTTTTTCAACAAGTGCTGTTGTTTTTGGATTTTGATTTGGATTAACCCACTTTGGATTGACTACAGCCCCATTTCCATTATAAAGAAACTCCGGCTCTGGTTTTGGCTCATTGGAGTTCTTTTCTGTACGCTCTTGTTCTGCTCTTTTTCGACGAAGATCAGTTAATTCGTCGATATCAGCATCGTCATTATATAAACTTAATCCATCAACAATAAGACGATGATGGTTAAGATATAAGAAAGAAGGTCATTATGCGCCAAGAATGAGGGTTGGTAAGAAGCCTAGTATAAGCTAAAAAGAAGTAGTTAAAACTTATAATCATCGCTATTCTAGTAATGTTTAGCGCCAATGGGGTTTCTTTTCTTTTGTGCTTTTGGTACTACTGCTATTACTTGATTTTGAAGTACTATTCTTATCCTGTGTCTCTGTTTTTTTAGATTGAGAGCTCTGAAAATCAAAGTAAATTTCATGGATGGTTATTTGATCTTGTAACCACTTCTTTTGCTCTTTTGATATATTATTATTGCCTTTAATATCAAAAGTTTTTTCTTTAGGATTGGTTATGATTCTTAATGCCTTTTCTGGTGTTTTTTGCCATGTATCGTCTCCTGTATAGTAAAGAACATTAAGTTTGCCTTGTTTTACATAATCAGAGTCTGCAGAATTATCTGGAATATGGTCCGGAGTTATTTTGACGTTGGGTGAAGGAAATCTAGGCAGTATTTTATTCAGCTCTTCTATAATTTTATCTAGGTGTTTCTGGGTATGTAGAGCGTTATGTGTGCTTGGATTAGTAGATGTTAAACTATCGAGGAGCTTGTCCAAATCTTCTAAACTCGCTTCTTTGGTAACAATATTCTTAGAGGCGGCATCTTTATCTTCTACCATCTATATACATTATTTATTATATCAATTAATAATGTAGCATTAATTTTTTAATATTGCCAAAAAAGAAGTACATTGATCCATAACAATTATAAAAGCTGCAACAAATTTGTGCTTTGATTATGGGTTGATAAGAGAATGACAGACTGGTGTTTATTATTTGCTAGTGTGGTAGTTGCGAGCTCTTCGCGCCTTGAGAGAGCTGGACTGACGTTAGATATCAGCACCTAGAGCGCGAAGTGAATAGAAGTCTTTAGCGAATCAGACTTTAGCCAGAGCCTACTGAATATCACCCAACGTCTCTACAGCATCTTGTTGTGCATCTATTTCAGCGTTATGCAGCATCTCGAGGATATCATCATGCCCCATTGTCTTAGCCCAAAGAGCGGCAGTATTAAGACAATCACCTTGAATGCTAATATCAGCGTGATATTCTTGGACAAGCATGGTTGCCAACTCTAGATGACCACCACCGTGCTTACAAGCATAGATCAAAGGAGTGTTTTGTAAGTCGTCTTGCGCATTAATATCGGCGCCATGAGCTAATAAGAATCTTGCTATTTCCGTCTGACCACTGCTGCAAGTATAATGCAAAAGGCTAGCGCCATGAGCATCATGGATAGCAATACCTTCTTTAAGAACAGTAGCTTTTACTCTATCAAAATCACCTTGATGGGCAGCTTCAAATATATTTTTCATGTTATTTACCTTGATCTAATTAATGCTCTGATAATACCATGTTCCTTAATAAAAGTCAATGATATTTTGATCTATGATAGTGATTGGTAAGTAGTGATGAATGAGCAAGAGGCGCATTATTCTGAATTTGCCTGCAGGATTGCCGGAGTGTATAGTAAATTTACTGGATGACCACGGCGCTAATGCAGCGCCTCGTCATGACGGTATCCATGCAACACGGATTAAGGTCGGGATGACTCCCCGGATATTACTCTTGTCCACCGGGGTTGTTTTTTGAAGAGCTAGAAAGGAAGCTGCGCATTTTACGTGAGCGGCTTGGATGTTTAAGTTTGCGTAATGCTTTTGCCTCGATCTGACGAATCCGCTCACGCGTAACATGAAATTGTTGTCCTACTTCTTCTAGAGTATGGTCGGTATTCATGCCAATACCAAATCTCATGCGTAGCACGCGTTCCTCACGTGGTGTAAGGCTCGAGAGAATACGGGTGGTCACTTCGCGCAGGTTCGATTGAATCGTTGCATCAAGAGGTAAAATTGCAGTTTTATCTTCAATGAAATCACCAAGAGCGCTGCCGTCTTCATCACCGACTGGGTTTTCCAAACTAACTGGCTCTTTCGCAATTTTCATCACTTTACGCACCTTATCAACCGGCATGGAAAGTCTTGTTGCAATTTCAACTGGAGTTGGTTCATAGCCAAGCTCATTTAGCATTTGGCGGGATGTGCGGATAATTTTATTGATTGTTTCAATCATATGAACAGGAATACGAATAGTACGGGCCTGATCGGCGATTGAACGAGTTATTGCTTGCCTGATCCACCATGTTGCATAAGTAGAGAATTTATAACCACGGCGATATTCAAATTTATCCACCGCTTTCATCAAGCCAATGTTTCCTTCCTGAATCAAATCTAAGAACTGCAAACCGCGATTAGCGTATTTTTTAGCAATAGAAATCACCAGACGAAGGTTTGCCTCGATCATTTCTTTTTTCGCCCTAGTCGCTAAGCGTTCACCTTTTTGCACAGCATTGACTAAGTTCTTGAATTCAGCAATCGGCATGCCAACTTCTTTGGATATTTCCTGTAACTCGGTTGAATATTGCTTTAAAGATTTAGTTTCTGCTGCGATGAATTCTTTCCAGCCTTTAGCTTCATTTCGTCCCATCTCGGTTATCCAAGAGGTATTGATTTCTTTACCTAAATAATTATCCAAAAAGCTTTGGCGAGTTACTTTGTATTTTTCAGCAAGCTTTAGCGATGTTGATTCAATTACGAATATTTTACGATTAGCGCCATATAATTTATCCAGGATTATTTGAGTTGATTTTGCACTCAAACGCAGGTCTCTGACCGCTTCGACTAGGACTGGTAATTCTTTGATATATTGCTTATTAGATGCAAGGCCAGCAGCATCTTTATTTTTGTTGTAATATTTTTCAATGATATTGAGCAAATTTTGTGAGATCTCAGAAATATCATGCATTTTATCAATAACAGTGGGCAATAATTGAGATTCAATAGCAACGATCGGCTCTTTGCTATCAATCTCTGTAGAGGCATCAGAATCGTCCGCACTGACTTCAGAATCGTCATCTGATTCTAGGTCATGATCGTCATCTCCTTCAGCCACTGACTCTTCGGCGATGTTAGATTCAAAGTCAATTAAATCTCTAAGCATGATTTTCTCATTCACAAGATCTTCATACCATTTGATCAATTGTTTCATGGTGACAGGGCTCTCGCATAGAGATGTCATCATGATTTCTTGCCCTTCTTCAATCTTCTTCGCAATCTCGATTTCGCCTTCACGAGATAGCAGCTCAACGCCGCCCATATCACGCAAATATAAACGTACGGGATCATCAGTCGATGAAGCTATTTCCGCTTCCTCTTCTTCAGCCTCCCCTTCAGAGTCGATGTTAGTCGTAGAGATAACCACTTCTTCGTCGATATTAATATCAAGCTTAATGTCTTCATCGTCTTCAAGGAACTCAACACCCGCATCAGAAAATTTGGAAATCACCTGCTCCAAATCATCCACAGACATTTTTTTATCATTTGGAATTGCGTCATTGATCTCGCCATAAGTGACAAAACCTTTATTCTTAGCATTCTTGACTAATTTGTCCAAAGAACTATCATCACTTTTTATTTTATTTTCTGAATCAGAATTTTCCGTCATGCTCACCGCTTTGAATTAAAACTTCATTTATTTCTTCTATTGCTTGCTGATTTTTGATTATTTCTTGCTGATAGCTTTGTACTTTAAGGAAGCTTTGCTCAGTCATATCAGACAATAAAGCTGAATATTCTTGCTTAATTTTAAGCAAATGATATTTTCTAATCAGCATTTCCCACAGTAAAATGGGATCAAATCCAGCCTTTAATCTTGATATATCAAGGAATATAGCGCTAGGGGCTACTAGTAGCACAAAAAGCTTAAAAAAGCTAGTTTTTTCGATTATTTTGCTTAATCTTTCTGAATCTATCTCTTGATTTTGGGTTATATGGCCTAGAAGATAATCCCTAAAGGCACCTAAGTCTTTATTAGTAAAATGGATTGCAGATAGAGTTTCCTGGACATTATTATCGCACAGCAATTGCGGAAGTTTAACTAGAACCGATAGGATACTATGTTCCAGCATCGAGCTTTCAGTCATTTGAGTGGGTAGCTCGATATGAGCGGCTGATTTTTTATTCTGTTTTTTATTATTAAGATATTGCCACATTGAATCTTTAAAAAAGCGCGCAAAATTACGTTTCAAAGTAGCATCCGTTACGGCATCAGCATAATTTTCTAATTTATGTTCAAGAGCGGCTTTACCTTCTGCGCTTGTTGGTGCTTTGCCGCTGGTTTCTAGATACCAAATCATTTCAGAGAGTGAAAGTCTTTGTTCTAGTAAGGCTTTGAATTTATTAGCTCCTGAGTTTTTGATTACATCATCAGGGTCGCTGCCAGATGGTAAAATCACAAAACTAACCTTTTTATTATAAGTGACTTGCGGTAATGCCTGTTCGATTACTTTATAGCAAGCCCGGATGCCCGCAGAATCGCCATCAAGACAAATGATGATCTCATCAGCAGATCGCCAAAGCTTTTGAATGTGACCAGTCGTAATAGCGGTGCCAAGACTAGCAACCGTGTTTTTAAAACCAGCAGCTTGCAGCGCAATGACGTCCATATAGCCTTCAACCACGATCATATTGCCTAAGCGGTAAGCTTCGCCGATAGCTTTATCTTCGCCATATAGAGTTTCATTCTTTTTAAAGACGATAGTTTCAGGGGAGTTTAGATATTTAGGCATAGCGTCGCCCATTGTGCGACCACCAAAACCAATTACTTTGCCATAGATGTTTTTAATTGGAAAAATGATACGTTCACGGAAAATATCATAGACTCTGCCATCCTCGCCTTTGCCAATTAGCCCCGCTTTACTCATCATCAGCATGGATATTTTTTTGCTCTCTAGATGCTCTTTTAGCGCGCCACCAGAGGGGGCATATCCCAAAGAAAAATCATCAATAATTTTAGGGCCAATGAGCCGAGATTGAAGATAACTTTTAGCCTTGTCATTTAGCTTACTTTGGAAGAAATCTGCCGCTAAATTAAGCACATGGTAGATTTGATCTATTTCTTCATAGAGCTTTTCTTCTTGCTTTGATAATTTTGGTATTTCAATGCCATAATCTTCAGCAATTTTAATCGCAGATTCCCGGTAGCCTAGCCCTGAAGTTTCAGATACGAATTTAATGGCATCACCATGGGCGCCGCAACCAAAGCAATGGTAGAATCTTTTTATGTCATTTACCGTAAAGGATGGAGATTTTTCATCATGAAAAGGGCATAGGCCACTATATTCCGCTCCGCGCTTAGTGAGCACTACCCTTTTGCGGACAACATCCGAAACATTGACCCTGCTTCTTAGTAATTCAAAAAATTCTACGGTTAGTTTCATTGGTTTATTTTCTGGTTATTGATGCAGATAATATAACAAAAAGTAAGGTTATAATAGGAGTTTTTTTATATCGTCATTGCGAGGAGGTCCGCAAGGCCGACAAAGCAATCTAGTTTATGTATTCATTATTTTTTGGATTGCCGCGTCGCTGAAGCTCCTCGCAATGACGAAGAGGGGTGAATTACCACGCCCTGCTCGCGGGTGACGACGATTTTATGGAATTTCTTTTCCTTTGTTAGTCGTATGATTAGTAGGAGTAGATGGCTTAGTAACGCCAGAAGGGCTAACCGGAGCATTGTTGCGCATCTTGGCCATTAAAGTTTCATTCTGAGCTATCAAGGTTTCGCTCTTAGCTATCAAAGTTTCATGTTTAGCCATCAAAGTTTTATTCTGAGCCTGCAGCTGTTGATTTAGAGCGATGTTGCTATAGTTATCAGGATCTTGATTCCTTGGCTTATTAAACATTGCAACGCCACCACCTATGGCGCCTAATAGTATTAAACCTCCTATCCCGCCGGATGCCACCATAGCAATTACAAAAAGCGCACCCAAAACTATACCCGCACCCTTTAGACCTGTCGCTATGCCACTCTTTAGACTCTGCCACATAGTTTTGGGTTTTTTATTTTCATCTTCCTCGCCTTCTGCCGCATATGAGCGTTTAGCCGGGCGCTCTTCTTCAGCAGCAGAAGAAGGCGTTTCAACCTTTGGAGGAGGAGGTGTTGATGGTTTTTTTGGGGCGCCACTAAACTCATTGGGTGTAGTCTGTGTTTCTGCATTAAATAACTCTGTTATCGTAGCTTGCTTTTTCTTTGTAGTCCCAAAACTCTTCTCAAGAGAAGATTTTGATGAACGCGAGCTTACGCTCTCATTATCAGTGATGTCATTATCAGTCTCTGAGTCTTTTTTCTTAAATAAATTTTTAAATCGATCAAGCATCCGGCGAAAAAAGCTAGGCGATTTGGTTGAAGTAGTGCTTGCGGTATCACTATTGACCTCAGGCGTGTTGTAATCTGTGCTACCGCTAACTATAGAACTAGAGCTATTACTACGAGGGCGTGAGTGAGAAAGCTCATTGTCCGAATCCACGCTAGAAGTAGAAGAGCCTCTGAGGTGGTCAAAGACAATATGATCAGGATTAAGAGTATTTGAATATGTGCTACCCAAAGAACTCACGCTATCACCACGAGAGAGTGAGCGAGAAGACCCATTGTCCGAATGAGTAGAATGGGCTCTTAGGTCGTCCAACTTAATATCTTCATGATTAACAATAGGGTTTCCAGGTTGATTACTGCTACCAAAAGAACTCATGCTATTACTACGAAGGGATGATAGAGGGGTGGTGGTGGAACTAGTTTCCAGATCCGCGCCAGAAGTCTCAGTAACGCCATCTCTTGATTTTGCTTTGCTCGCTAGTGCCTCAGTTGTTTTTTCTAAACTCTTTTGGAATTTAATTAATTGTGAGTTTTTAGCTTTGTTCGTATCCTGTTGCAAAGTTTTTCTAGGGAAGGTGAAAACGCCAGCTTTCAGCTCTGTTTTTTCCTCTGTTTCACTAAGGACCACATCCTCCTTTGCTCCAAGAACTATTAATCCTTGAACATTACTATACAATGACTTGGTTTCAGGATTCTTTTTTAAACCCTCATATTGCGTGTTGATTCCTTTTAATGACTCAATCTGGTCTGGAGTGACTGAGTTTTTTATATTTAGTTTTGTTACCGCGTCCACATAGCTTTCAGGGGTTATTGCGGCGGCAGGAGCGGCGGCAGGAGCAGCAGCAGCGGCCTCAGGGGAAGGTGTTTTTTGAAACACCTCATTAGCCTTTGTTAATAAATTAGCTAACTCTTTATCTGATGGGTTAGTAGTTATTTGATCATGCAAAGCTTTAGTTTCTGTTAAGGTGAGTTTATCTTTTGAGAACTGAGTGTTTATTCCTTTAAGCTCTGTGTTTATATCACCACCTATCTTATCATCATCAGGCTCTGTATTTGCATAATTTTGGGCATTTTTGAGCAATTCATTGATTTTAGCTAAATATTCTGCGTCAGAGGTGGCTTGTACATTTTCTTTTTCTTTAGACATTTTTAAAATCTTTATTTGAATAATCTTACCCCTAATTAAACTATGAATTGTTATTATAAGTCAAGAATTGGGTATTTTGAAGGCGGAGAAATAGTGGAGATGTGGTGTTTGAGAGTCATTGGGGGCTTTATCCTATCTCCGTCATCACGAGGCGCTTTTATGCGCCGTGGTGATCCAGTTTATGTATTCGTTATTTTTCTGGATAGCGACGCTTCGCTCGCTATGACGGAAGGGGGGCGCAACGCGTACGCCATGTATGTGATAAAAGAATTCTATGATATTCTATCTTGATGGGTTATAGTGATTTTAATAATGATATTGTAATCGCGGATGTTAATAAGCGATATGTGACGAGGGGGGATTAAAAAAATGAGACAAGCAATTATAGATATAGGCTCGAATGCTATAAGAGCGGTGGTGTATGATAATAGGTCGCTTGGTGCGCCAGAAATATATAATGATAAGTTCAGAAGCGATATAGTAAGCTTATTAGAGCTTGATAATTTAGACGTGAAACATCATACTTATCTTACCCTGCAATATTTTTCTAATATTTTTCAGCAACTAGATGTTACGCAAATTAATTGTGTTGCTACTGCCGTATTAAGAGAACATCCAAAAGCGCAGGATTTTGTTAAATTAGTGAAGGAAAAATACAATATCGATATCGATATTATCTCGGGTGAAAGAGAGGCCCGTCTTAGTGCGCTTGGCCTGATTTCTGGAGTGACGGATGCTAATGGTATCGCCGTTGATTTAGGTGGTGGCAGTTTAGAGATTATTGAAATTAATGAGCGCAAAGTTGGCGCGCTTAGGTCGTTAGAGCTCGGCACGAAGAAGATTGATTCTAGCGTGACATTAGATTCCCTAGTCGATACGATCAATCAAGCTTTCCCGCATAAGCCATCATGCCCGAATTTATATCTTATTGGCGGAGGCTTGCGCTTCATTGGTCGCCATTATATGGAATTCGTGCGCTATCCGCTGCGCAACTTACATCATCTTGAAATATCTATTTCTGACTTCTTGATTTATCTAGAAAAAATGGACTCTATTGCGCAAATTCAAGGTTCATTTCAAACATATAGAATTGATCATAATGCAACTTTAATAGCAAAAGCTTTGGTCAAAGTTCTTAATCCTGAAAAAGTGGTGATTTCGAATTATGGCTTAAAAGAAGGCGTGCGTTTGATGAGCCTTTCTGAAGAAGAGCAGGCAAAGGATATTATTTTTGAACGTTGTAAAAGTCTTGCTGCTTTTAATCAAAACACCTGCCAGCTTGATAAATATAATAAATTAATTACGCAATTGCTTATTAATCCTGACAAACTTACTAATGATGTAGTAAATTTAGCAGTGATTCTAGCTAGCTTTGGGAAAAATATTGACCGTACTTTAAAAGCTCATTTTACCGCTGAATTTATTTTATCTTCTGATATACCCTTTAGTCATCGTCAGAGATTAATGCTTGGGCTTGCCACTTCGCATGCTTTTAGCTCGAAAAAAGATTTATTCATCAATAAATTAGCTCATAAAATATTATCACCACTGGATTATAATAATAGTCAGATTATTGGTAATGTGCTTCGGATAGTGAAAGAAGTTGATGGACCAGCCTTTAAACATCCATCATTTAATTTGCAATTGCGTGATCGCTTTATTGAAATTACTACTAATGAAATCCTACCGAAGCCAATTTTCGAGAGCGTATGTAATCGTCTTAAAGATATTGCCTTTGCAAGAAAATCAGCAAAATATTGATTTGTTGGAGGTTATTTGCTGGATAGAGACGCTTACGCTCGCGGGTGACGGAGGTGGAAGTACGCGTCATAATGAGGAGGCTAAAAGCCGACGTAATTATCCAGTTTATGTTGTTTTTTCACCGCGTGCTTGCAGGGTCTGGATTGCCACGTCGCTTGCAGCTACTCGCAATGACGAAGAGCGGTGTATCCCTGGGCGCAACTAATCAGCCAATATTCCGCTTAAGCTTATTCCTTCAGCGCTGGTGATGCTTACATTACGGACTTTTCCGATTAAATCTTTTGATGGATTTTGAATATATACTGATTGCAAATAAGGTGATTTCCCAACGATGTGGCCATCAAACTTTCCTTCGCGTTCAAAGAGCACGGGCAAAATGCGCCCCACGCAAGCTTGGTTAGTTTCCATTTGCTGACGCGAGAGTTCTGCTTGCAATATTTGTAGTCTTTCATTTTTTACATTTTCTGGAACTTGCTCTTTAGTAGCTGCAGGAGTGCCAGGACGAGGGCTGTATTTAAATGAAAAACATTGACCAAAACCTACGCGTTTTACTAGATCCATAGTGTCAGCAAAATCCTCATCACTCTCGCCAGGAAAGCCGACAATAAAATCTGATGAGAGGACTATATCCGGCCTATATCCGCGAAGACGATCGATGATATCGAAATATTCTTCCCTCGTATGTTTCCGGTTCATCAATTGCAGGATTTTATTAGATCCCGATTGAACAGGTAAATGGAGGAATGGCATGAGCTTGCTTTGCGTACCATGCACTTTTAGCAAAGCCTCGTTGACATCGCATGGATGAGAGGTCATATAACGAATTCGCTCTAAGCCTCTAATGTCAGCAATATGATCAATAAGTGCAGCAAGATCCCATTCTTTGCCTTCATGGTCTAGGCCGTGGTAAGCGTTTACATTCTGGCCAAGTAAGACTATTTCTTTGGATCCGTGGCTGACGGCAGCGAGAGCTTCTCTATAGACATGTTCTAAAGGCCTAGAGAATTCAGCGCCGCGGGTATAAGGCACGACGCAATAAGTACAGAATTTATCGCAACCTTCTTGGATTGAAACAAAAGCACTTGCGCCTTGCGAGCTTAGCTCTTCTGGTAATTTATCAAATTTTTCTTCCTCGATAAAATCAAGCACGATCTGATGCTTTTCATCCCTTGCGATCTTAGCAATAAGGTCGGGCAGGCTGTGGTAAGATTGAGGTCCTACAACGATATCGACATAAGGCGCACGTGCGAAAATCTCTTCACCTTCAGCCTGACCAACGCAGCCAGCAACAGCGATAATCATTTCTTTTTTATCTTTTTTTCTAGAGTCTTTTATTTTTTTGACTCTACCAAGCTCAGAGTAAACTTTTTCGGCTGCTTTTTCACGAATATGGCAGGTGTTTAAAATGACCATATCAGTATGGTCGTTCATTTCTTCAGTGATTCTATAGCCAAAAGGGGCGAGGAGATCTTGCATACGCAGAGAATCATAAACATTCATCTGGCAACCATAGGTTTTGACAAAAAGATTTTTTAGTGTTTGCATCGGGGATAGCTAAATTTTAAGTTTAATTTTAAGTGGAGTGATATATAACATAAAATTTGCTCAATTTACATAATTTTTTAGAATGGTTTTTGTGTGAATTGATTATTTTGATTCAAGCTTATTACAGGAGGGGGAGATGTCAAAAAGAAGGTTAGAAACAGATGAGAAATATAAAAAGGGGAAGAAAATAAAATTAGCGGCTCCTGCAACAGCTAACATTGAGCAAGGAGATATATCTTTTGCTAAAATGCCAGTTAGCAGTGAGTTGATAAATATAAAAAAGTATGATGTTTTTTTGGATGTGGGTCTTTATAGGATTTTACCAACATCCATGTGTCAAAATATTCTAACTTTACATTCATTATATAAACAAATCAGTCATAAGATTTTAGTAACAACATTAATAAAACACATTCAGGCAGGTAATGATGACGCAGAGTATATAGGTCATAATTTAGCGTTGCTTGCTGCATGGGATGATAATCGAGATGTAATAAAGCAAGTGATAGAAGTCATTGCGGATAAAAAATTAAAGGCAAAGTCTATCGGCTCCGGTTTATATAGGCTTGCTAAAGCTGAAAGCGATGCACCTACAATCAAGCGCACTCTTGGTATTATTGAAGATCAGAGCTTGAAGACAAAAGCTATAGCTATTGGTTTATATTTATTATCTAAAGACGAGGGTAAGATTGCTGATGTAGCAAGATTAGTAGATGCTATTGAAGATCAAAGCGTAATTAAGGACGCTATAAATAGTAGTATATATTGGTTATCTAAAGATTATTCTCATAGCGCACTAAATATTTCTGTAACAACGGAGAAAGTAGAGGTTGTTAAGACGAGTGTTGAAATGGATGCAGATTTTTTAGTTACATCCATGGATGAGGAAACGGGGGTGGAATTAGCAGGTGAATGCGTTTAGGCATATCTTCGTGCTTTTGAAATTATACAGCTATCTATTCGTCAGGTGCAGCGTTTAGTGGTTTTTCATATTTTCTATTAGCACGTGGATCCAATTTACTAAGTAAAATACTGCAATCAATAGCTATGAAACTACGGCCAATAACCGAAGACAGAATATAACTTACCAAAGCCATGGTAAGGGAAAGATATATAGTGTTAATAGGGTCTTGAGGGAGCTCAAAATAATATGGGTATTCAGGACGATCTAGAATGGGAGCAAGCCATTTCCATGCCACCATACTTTGAGCGCCACTTATAGAATGTTGCTGAGCTAATGCCTTGCGCGCGACAAATCTCTGCAACTACTAAGCCTGCAGACGCTTGTTTTAATATCGACATAATCTGGCTGTCATTAAATCTTGATTGTTTCATTTTAGAATCTCCTTCTTTTATATTATAAGAAAATTCTACTTAAAAATCCTACTATTTTTGGGGGGTACCATATACAAACTTTGCTAGATTATACTTATCCAGTATTGGCGTTATATTGAATGCTTTTGATTATCAAAGATGTGGTTAATTTATATTAAGTTAATTAAGTGTAATAGTTGACAATGTATAGTTAATATGCAATAATAATTCATGTTAATTAATTACTAGAGCAAATTTATGTCTAAAAAAAGAACTTCACCAGACTCAACTACCACGCCTTATAATGAAAACAAAAAAGCTAGAACAGCTGATAATGAAGAAATGAGCGTAGCAGCAAGCTTGTTATCTTTACGCAGCCCGACAACTACCCTAGAAGCAACCTCATCTTTAGCCAATGAAAATTTGTCCAAAGAAGATAAGCTTATCATCGATATAACCGCAGCCTCTAGCATTAGGGAAATAACAACACTAGTTTCGAGCTTTTCTGGAGAAGAAATCACCCCATCAGAAGCGATAGCAGAAGCTCTCTTTCTCTTAGCCAAAACTGAAGATAAGACGGCTGAGATGCACAAAGTTTTATCTTATGCTGATAACGACATGGTAAAAGCTAACTCTATAGGCGCCGCTCTAAGCTTGTTATCAAGAACACCGGTTGATAATACATTAGCGATGCAAAAAGTTTTAGCTGTTGCTGGTGATAATAAACATTTCAAAGGTGAATCTATAGCCAAAGCTCTAAGCTTTTTATCAACAATGACGGGTGATGATAACACATTAGCGATGCTAAAAGTATTATATGTTGCTGATAAGTTCGAGGTAGTACAATACTCTAAAGGCGCTGCTATAAGTATTTTATCAAAAACATTAACATTGGGCTCTGATGAAGCAATACGAAAAGTTTTAGATGCTGCCCAAAAATTTTCAGTTATTGCTGCTACAAATCACGATACACAAGTTAAATCTATATCATCAATCCTTACAAAGTTAGCAAACATGCCTGGAAATAAGACGGTTGAGATGCAAAAGATTTTATATGCTAAAAAACACGATATACAAGTTGAATCTATATCATTAAGCCTTACAAATTTAGCAAACATGCCTGGAAATAAGACGGCTGAGATGCAAAAAGTTTTAGCTGCTGCACCAGACCAATTTTTAAAATCTATACCTATATCAGAAAGCCTAAAACATTTAGCAAACATGCCCGAAGATAAGACGGCTGAGATGCAAGAAGTTTTAGCTGTTGTTGGTGAAAACCAAGATTTAAAAGCTAAATATATATCATTAAGCCTTATAGATTTATCAAACGCAGCTGAAAATAAGACGGCTGAGATAAAGAAGATATTCACTCTTGCTACTAAGGAAGTTAATCTCGATCACATCAACTCAATCATCAATGAAGTAAGAGTGCAAAAGGGAAGAGTTGCTGGCTCTGTCTTAGATTCATTATTAGAAGATTATTTTGACATAGCTCTTCAAGAAGAAGATATACCGATGGAAGTTGTAACCCTAGGGGTGACTGAGGCTACAGAGCAACATGGCGCGCAACTAGATAACCATCTCACAACCGATATAGAGTTAGTCGGCGAGCACTAATTTTATTAACAAAGAAGGAGATTCACCCCCTTCTTTGCGCCTTCTCTATAAATCTTTCAAGTAAGTCTTTATCTAACTTCGAGCACCCATATTCCGGGTGCCATTCTACGCCAATTACGAAATCATGCTTGGTTGATTCTATAGCCTCGATGATGCCGTCATTTGCTCTTGCTGAAATGATTAGATCTTGTCCTAATTTATCAATAGCCTGACCATGGGTCGAGGTAACCATAAAGTCTTGCTTGTCACCCGCGATCTCGAATAATTTAGTTTTTTTCTCAATTTTAATCGGATGATATGGAATATTTTTAGGTGAGGGTTGCATATGGCCAGGAATATTAGCCATAAGGCTGCCACCTTGACAAACATTTAGCAATTGCATACCATTACATATCCCTAAAATTGGTAGGTTGTGTTTTAAAGCTTTGCTAAGAAGCGCAAGTTCATAAGTGGCTCTTTTTTCGCCAGGCTCAGTTATGGACGATTTTCCTCCATAGAATTTGGGCGGAATATGATAATCCCCCCCTGGAATTATGAGCCCATCAGCTAGCGCTAGAATATCGTCAATTAGATTATGTTCGTAAGAGATGAAAATAGGTATGCCGCCAAGACCCGAGATAATTTTAGAATAATCACAGCGCAAAGCATACCATGGTCTTTCAGAATAATAGAAACCATTATTATTAGTGTGATGATCGAGCGTGATAGCGATGATTGGTTTCTTCATATTAATGTTCCTATTTTCCACCTAAAACATAAACAAATACGAATAAAAACAACCATACCACATCGACGAAATGCCAATACCAAGCTGCGAATTCGAAACCTAAATGACCATGTTCTTTATTGAAATGGCCCTTTTTAGCGCGAAAATAGCACACGATTAAAAAGATTGTACCGATAAACACATGGGCGCCATGAAAACCGGTGGCCATATAGAAGTTCGAAGCATAGATGCCGTCTGTGAATTTAAAAGCAGCATGCATATATTCAAAAGCTTGAAAACATGAGAAAGTCAGCCCTAGAATGATGGTGTATTTTAACGCTTCAACTGCATCCTTTTGCTTGTTTTCTAAAATCGCATAATGAGCCCAGGTGACTGTGGTGCCGGAAAGCAACAGAATGATTGTATTCATTAGCGGTATATCCCATGGATCGAAAGTCTCGATTCCTTTTGGTGGCCAAGTTCCAGCTGCCGCTATCCAAATCCCAGCATCATCCAAAATCCCTTCGGGAAAGAGGCTTGCTTTAAAAAATGACCAAAAAAATCCAAAGAAGAACATCACTTCTGATAGAATAAATAGGCACATGCCAATACTCAGACCCATTCTTACCGTGGGGGTGTGGTGGCCTTCTCTGCCTTCGATAACTACATCGCGCCACCAACAAAAAAGGCAGCTAAAAAGGGCGATTAGCCCCGCTCCAAAAACATAATATCCGATAGTATGCTGATGCATGAACATTACGGCGCCGCTTGCAACGAAGAGTAACGAGAATGAGGTTAAAATAGGCCAAGGGCTTAGGTCTACTAGGTGATATGGGTGTGATTGTTTGCTATGATTCATGATATTTTATTTAAATTAATTGTGATAATGTGTTCTTCACTTTATTTATTAGAAAATAACATTCCATCGTCCATCAGTCTATACCTTTTAATTAATAGCTTGCTTTTATTGCATTTTTTCGCTAGAAATCTCCTATATTCTCTTTTTTGGCCGGGTAGCAAAGTGGTAATGCCGTGGACTGCAAATCCTCTATCCGCCGGTTCGATTCCGGCCCTGGCCTCCACCTTAATCTATAAGGGGAGTTATTATGCAATTTTTGGAACAATTTCTTGAAATGATGCTAGCTGAGCGCGGCATCGCTCGGAATTCTTTTATTGCTTATAAAAGAGATATGCTCGATTTTGATCTTTATCTTAAGAATCACAAGATTACTGACCCTCTATCTGTTACTTCTGAGAATATACGCGCTTTTATTAGGTATTTGGCGGAGCAGAAAATTGCGCCAAGATCGATCGCGCGTAAAATTTCAGCCATCAGGAGCTATTATCATTTTCTAATTAGCGAAAATCTAACGGATAATAATCCCGCTCATCTTATCGATATGCCTAAATATCACAATTCCTTGCCTAATATTCTCTCTATTGATGATATAAGACTTCTTCTTGAATATGGAGAGGCGGATAAATCGCCGGAGAATTTACGTTTACTTGCGATGATGCATTTGCTTTATGCCTCAGGTCTTAGGGTTAGCGAGCTTGTGAGTCTTAAACTAGCTAATTTATCTATTGATGCTGAGTCGGCCAGGATTAATAATCATATTAATGTGATGGGCAAAGGTAGTAAAGAAAGAATAGTCATTATTAATGAGAGAGCTTTAGCGGCGATTGCCAGTTACTTGCCCTTTAGATCAATTTTTTTAAGCAATAAACAAGGTAGCACTTATCTTTTTCCTTCGAAATCTGCTTTTGGCTATATGACTAGGCAGAATTTTGCGCTGCTGCTGAAGCAGGTCGCGCTCAAATGTGGGCTTGATCCTGAAAGTGTCTCTCCCCATGCGCTGCGCCATAGCTTTGCCAGCCACCTACTTGCTGGCGGCGCTGATCTTAGGGTTATACAGGAATTACTAGGTCATGCTGATATTGCCACCACGCAGATCTATACGCATCTTGAAGTGGAGCATTTAAAAAAGACGATCGAGCAATTCCACCCAGCAAGTAAGGGGGTGGGTTGACGGGGTTTGAGGTTTCGTCATTGCGAGAAGGATGATAATCCGACGAAGCAATCTAAAGAAGGTAAGTAAGAT
>CAYTBU010000029.1:0-14488 GCA_964436105.1 uncultured Rickettsiaceae bacterium
CAAAATCACCCCCAAAATGTTTGGATAAAATGAGTATTTCTTTAAAACCTCCGGTAATAAGGCCAGCTTTCGCATTTTCCTTATGTCCGAGTGCTTCATACATTCCGCTCTTAATAGCGATGATGTTTTTTACTGCTCCAGCAATTTGTATCGTGACGATGTCACTTGTCGTAGTGATGGTGAAATTCTGAGATTCGATTGATCTAGCTAGGCGACCAGCAAGCTCTATATCTTCACAAGCTATAGTTGCTGGAGTTAATAGGTCATTTGCGACTTCACGTGCAAAATTTGGCCCTGAAATAAAGGCAAAAGGATTAGGAAGTAGTGTTTTTATTTCTTCGGATAATAAACGTGTAGGAGATGGTACAAGCCCCTTTGTAGCAATTAATAATATTGTGCTTGGGTTAAGAGCGCTTTGTTTAAGTAGTTTGATAGTGTTGCTAAAAGCATAAGAAGGTATTGCTAATATTATAACTTCTTGGTTTAAAATATGTTTTAGGTCAGTTGTTGGTTTGATACGCTCAGATAGAATTATATCAGATCCTAGATATTTGCTATTAGTATGATGATTTGCAATTTCTTCAGCAATTTCACTATTACGCAAAAATAGAGGTACCTCTGCATAATTGCGTGCTATTTGCGTAGCAAGGGCTGTACCCCATCCACCACCACCATAGACTGCTATTGAGCGAAATTTATTTTGCACTTATCGCTCCAGCTATTTCGATCATTTCTTCCATATTACCATTACAGTGTAATATCAAATCGCATCCAGCGGCTAACGACTGTTTTGTCAGCTCTGTAAAACTACCTTTCAAGGCTTTCATTGAAAGATCATCAGTCATTAATTTGCCAGTAAACCCAATCTCATTCCTGATGTAGTCAATTACAGTTTTAGATAATGTTGCTGGTAGATCAGGATCAAGCGCAGTATAGATTATATGGGCCGTCATTGCATAAGTTGCGATATTAGCTAAAGGCTTGAAAGCAGCAAAATCTGTTGCTTCTAGCTCGCTAAGTGGTGCGTCTACTATCGGTAAGTCAAGATGACTATCGCATGCAGATCTTCCATGACCGGGAATATGTTTTATTACGCCATCTCCGCCAGCTGATCTTAAACCTTGAAGAGTTGCAATGCTCAAGGCCGATACGATAGATGGGTCATTACTAAATGCGCGATCTCCAATCACATCATGTGCGCCTTCAAAATGGACATCTAAAACAGGAGCGCAGGTGACATTAATGCCTAGCTCTAAAAGATCGCTCATTAATTCTCTATAATTTTCACGCACGGCATCTTGTGCAAACTCTATGCCTTTTGTGCCCACTAATGCACCAAATTCTGCTGCTGGTGGGTATAATTTATTGCCGATTGGAGGTTTAATGCGTGCAACCCTTCCACCTTCTTGGTCTATAAAAATCTTAGGAGAGATGGTTTTTAAATCATTTACAAGATCAATGATTTGCTGACGTGACTCACAATTTCTTTTGAATAAAATAAAGCCATAAGGTTGGTGGGTTTGAAAAAACGTTCTTTCTTCTTCCAACAAAATAGTGCCAGCGAGGCCAAAAATAATTGGTTTCATAGTGGATTATTCCTAATATTTTTGTTGATAATTGCCAAAGCGTGAATAGCTGCCATCATAAAATAGCTGGACTATACCAATTGGTCCATTCCTGTGTTTTGCGATGATTATCTCTGCCAGGTTATGGACTTTATTCAGCTGTTCTAGCCATTCAGTATATTGAGGCGTGCCTGCTGCTGGTTCTTTTCTGGTTAGGTAATATTCCTCGCGATAAATGAACATGACGATATCAGCATCTTGCTCAATCGCTCCAGATTCACGAAGGTCTGAAAGCATAGGTCTTTTATCGTCTCTTTGTTCTACAGCACGAGAGAGCTGAGATAAAGCAATGATAGGAATACTCAATTCTTTTGCTAAAGCCTTTAGTCCTTGAGTGATTTCTGAGACTTCAAGTACTCTGTTGTCACTTTTGCCAGATCCACGTATTAGCTGCAAATAGTCGATGAATAGAATGCCTAAATTATTTTTGCGTTTTAATCTTCTAGCTCTTGTTCTAATCGCTGAGATAGATAAAGCTGGAGTATCATCAATAAATAATGGAAGTCCACCTAGCTCAGTCGCTTGCTTACGCAAAGTATTGTAATGTTCCTCACCAATTCTACCGGCACGAAGGGCAGAAGAATCTATACTAGTTTGCATCGATAAAATACGAGTAGTAAGTTGCTCTGATGACATTTCAAGTGAAAAAAAACCTACAGAAGGTAAAGGGCCGTCAGTGTGTTTGTCTTTTAAAGTTTGGCAGGCGTTAATAGCAAGGTTGATTGCAAAAGCTGTTTTACCCATAGATGGGCGTCCCGCAAGAATCAGTAGATCTGAATTATGGAAGCCGGAGAGTTTTTTGTCCAGATCTGTATAGCCAGTAGTAATACCGGTAATATGATCGCTACTTTTCATTGCTTGACTGATTTGCCCAAGCGAAGTCGTAATAGAATCTTTGATGTTAATGAATCCTCTGTCTGTTGATCCATCAGAAGCTAGGCTAAATAAGCGATGTTCCGCTTCTTCAATTTGCTCAGTAGCACTATGATCCAGGTGAGAATCATATGCAACATTGACAATTTCTTCGCCAATATTGATAAGATTACGTTTTAGCGCAAGGTCATAAATAATACGCCCATAGTCATAGACATTAATCACCGTCATGGCGATTGTTGCAAGTTTTGCCAAATAGTCACTGCCGCCTATTTGTTGAAATTGTTCATCATTAGAGAGCATGCTTTTTAAGGAGATAGGTGAGGCGCTGATGCCTTTATCAAGAATAGTGGTAATTGCAGTATAAATCTTCTGATGAATCGGTTCATAGAAATGTTCTGGCAATAGGAATTCACCAACTTTATTGAGCGCTTCATTATTTATCATAATAGCGCCAATAATCATCTGTTCAGCTTGAATATTTGCTGGGATTTCTCTCTGCAGTTTTTGATCTATATTACTAGCTTTCTTTTTGCTCATAGGTCTGCTAAATATTTTTCTGCTTCAAGTGCTGCCATGCAACCAGTGCCGGCTGCTGTCACTGCTTGTCTGAAGATTTTATCCTGCACATCGCCAGCTGCGAAGACTCCTGGTATAGATGTTTTTGTAGATCCTGGTGTGGTAATGATATAGCCTTCATTATCTAGGGTAAGGTGATTTTTAAATATATCAGTATTTGGTTTGTGACCAATTGCGATAAAAATACCATCAGCTATTATATCAGATGTCTTACCAGTTTTAGTATTTTTAATTCTAGCACCAGTAACTGATTTCGGTTTTTCTGTTCCTAGGACCTCGTCCAATTCGTGATCCCATATTACTTGTATTTTAGGATTTTTGAATAGGCGGTCTTGCAATATTTTTTCAGCTCTAAATGAATCGCGGCGATGAATGATTGTGACCTTGCTTGCGTGATGAGTTAGATATAATGCTTCCTCTACGGCTGTATTGCCTCCACCAACTACTAATACTTCTTTGTTTTTAAAGAAAAAACCATCACAAGTTGCGCATCCCGATACTCCAAAGCCTTGGAATGAATGCTCAGATGGTATTCCTAGCCACTTAGCCTGCGCGCCGGTTGAGATGATTATGCTATCGGCAACATATGTTGTCCCTGAGCCATAGGCTTTAAATGGTTTTGTGCTGAAATCTACTTTTTCGATATAATCATGAATGATTTTTGTGCCAACATTTTCAGCTTGCTTGTTCATTTGTTCCATTAGCCATGGTCCTTGAATCACATCTGCAAAACCTGGGTAGTTTTCAACATCTGTGGTAATCGTTAGCTGACCACCCGGTGACATTCCCATTACCATAATTGGTTCAAGACTAGCTCTTGCGGCATATATGGCAGCAGTGGCGCCAGCTGGACCAGAGCCAATTATTAGTAATTTGGTTTTAATTTCACTCATATTCATTCCTTATATTTATAGAGCCAGCTATATATTGCTTCTATATCTTTGTCATATATTAACGCTGGTGTATGCCCAACTCCATCAATCGTGTGAAGTTCAAAGGGGCGTGAGTTTTGCATTTTATCTATCGTACTTTGAAGTAAGATATCTGACTTTGTACCATGAATTAGTAATAAAGGGCAAGTGATTTTATCCCATAAATACCACAGATTTATGAAGTCTTCAGTATCTAGTGATGATGACGCCTTTTTCACTGATGTTCCTTCTGTGATCTTGGGATCGTAGCTGAGGCGATATTTATTATCTGAACATAATCTGACGCTATTTTGAGTAATATGCTCCCAGTCTGCTTGTGATATGATGCCAAAGTTTTTATAAATTTTTCTTATATGTTGCTCGGCTTCTTTAATGTTTGAGAAGTTTGGGTCAAGATTTACATATTTTTCAATGCGTGTTACGGTATTTTTTGGTAATTCTGGTCCTACATCATTGAGTGTTAAGGTTTTGATATATTTAGAATAATAAGTGGCAAGCGCCATACCCATGATTCCGCCCATTGAAGACCCAATCCAGTGAACCGAAGGGATTGATAGGGATTTTAAGATGAGCAGTATATCTTTGATATAAGTGTGATAATTATAATGATTTTTATTGGCTAGCCAATCGCTATTGCCTCGACCAGGAAGATCAATTGATATAATACGAAAGTCTTTGCTTAAATATTTTGCAAGATGATCAAAATCGTGGGCATTGCGAGCAAGGCCATGAACGCAAATAATCACATTTGGATTAGTTACTTCGCCCCATTCTATATAGGATATGGTATGTTTTGGAATGCGTTGAAACTTAAGAAAATTCCAATAAGGACCGATTGAAATCGATTTCCTAATCATCCTAAGTCTCTGATAAGTAAGCTAGCCATGATTGGAATATATAGCAGAGCAAAGATAGAGGATAGTAGTACAGTGGTTGCTACCTTTTCTTGGTCAAATTTCCAGATTGAAGCAAGAACAATAGTGTTGGCTGCCATCGGTGAGAGCGACATAAGAATCAAAGCGTCATAATAATTTTCATCATACCAACCAAAAATAAATTTATCTAAAAATATGAATACTCCGATGGCCAATGGGAAAAAAAGATATTTAGAGGCAAATGATGCGAGTGTGAATTTAAAATCTATATTTAGCTTTGTGAGCCCAGAAAGGCCAAGACCAACCATAATCATGCCTAAAATCGAATAAGCACCGCGCATATTGTGAGTAAAATCATCAAGAAAATCCGGAAGGTTAAGGCCGGCAAAACTAAATAAACAACCTAAAAGGAAAGCGTTAAGCGTTGGGAGTTTTATCATGCGTTGAAGACTGTCCATACTTGTGTGTACGCTTTTTGCGCAAATGAAATAGCCGATGGAGGATTCGTAGATATTAACTCCGATGATGGCCATCATATAGATATTTAGGATGTTATCATCAAATAGGGTGGCAGCGATTGGTAGCATAAAATAGCCACAATTTGCAGTTCCTGCGGACATAGAAAGGATGTTGACTGTGTCATCCCTCCAATAGCGTCCAAAAAAATAATAAGCAAAAGCGCATAGTCCGCTTGAAATAATAAAAGTGACTATGGTGATGCCAATATCAGAAACTGTGACATTAGTGCTGGCGGGTATGCTAAAAAAAACGATTGGAGAGATAAAATAAAACAATAATGAGGCGATGCTGTCGCGCTCTACTTTTGCGATCCTGCCAGCAAAAAAGCCGACTACAACGCTAAGTAGCACAGAAATAATTTTAAAGAAAATAATGTTAAAAATATTCATTTCAATAGTAACTAGAAAGCTATGTTTAGTTGTAGATTATTAATCATGGGATGTAAAGAAGTAAACATATTGGTTGAATAAAATAATTATATTGATGATAAGATTGTAGCGGTAATGTTCGTGTTAATGTATAATCAAGTAATAATTCAAGGAGTAAAGCTATGTCTAAGGATATAAGTAGGCCATTTAAGGAGCGGCAAGAGACTATAATAAAATCAGAAAAAAGTTGTGGTGTAATGGTACCAGTTTACAATAGGCCGGATGGTTTTGAGTTATTTGATCGATGGAACAAAGAAATTGCTGATGGATCTCTGATTAGCGGAGAGGTTGTGTTTGGTATCGTTTCTCCGCCAAAACAAGATATGCTAGTTGCGGGCAAAGCGTGTGATATATGCGATGGAGCATAATTGCTTTTTAAAGGAGCTATCCTTAACAAATTATCGTAATTTGTCTCAGCTCGATTTGAAATTCGAATCTGAAAGAGTGTTGATTTTGGGCGACAATGGCGCTGGCAAAACTAATATCCTAGAAGCAATTTCTTTGCTTACTCCTGGTCGAGGGATGAGGGGCGCGAAACTTGATGAGATTTGTGCGCATGATGCTAGTGGTTTTGAAGTTGCCGCTATTGTGAATGGCGCGCTTGGCCCTTCAAGGCTTAATATTTCCTTTCAAAGAGCGGCAGCAAAGCGATTAGTCGAATTTAATAATAGTAAAATCACTAGTGCTGAGCTTGCCAATATTGCGAGCGTAGTATGGCTTACGCCGCAGATGGAGTGGTTGTTTCTTGGTCCATCGAGTGATCGCAGAAGGTATTTTGATCGCATAATTTATGCTTTTGATCCCGCGCATGCCGCCCGTATCAATAAATATGAATATTATTTGAAGGAACGGATTAAGATTTTGGATCTGCCTAATATCGATTATAATTGGCTTCTAGTGATTGAAGGTAAATTATCCGAAATGGCTTTAGAGATCATCCAAAAAAGAGTTGAAGTAATAGAAGTGCTACAAAAAACTCTAGATGGATTAGTTAGTCCATTTCCGAAAGCTAGAATCGAAATCAAGCCAGATTATAGAGATAAAGATCTAGATTGGATGAAGGCGGAGTTTGCAGCAAGCAGGGCTGATGACATAAGAAGTGGGCGTAGTAATTTTGGTCCGCACCGGGTTGATTTCGTGGTGTATTATGACGTAAAAAATATCGAAGCCAGATTTTGTTCAACTGGAGAGCAAAAAGCAATGCTTATTTCGCTCACTATAGCCCAAGTAATCGCTTTGCAAGATTATTCTAATGCTTTCCCAATCTTGCTACTTGATGAAATTTTTGTCCATTTGGACGATATGCGGCGTGATTATTTGGCTGCCTTTTTATCCAGCCGTTCCTCGCAATGTTTGATTACTTCGACCGAGGATGATCTAATAAAATATTTCGACAATATGCAGGTTATAAGGTTATAGCTTGGTTGCTAATAACTCGCTCGCTATAAGGCAAAACCTCCAATTCTCCCTCTAACTTTCCAATTGATTAAAGTTATACTTGTAGTATATTATGTATTTAAAGCTTAATCATAAATAGAGGTTATATGCAAGTATTTGTAGGAAAATTAGCGCCTGATTTTACCGCTAAAACAATCATGCCGGACAATAGTATCGACACTGAATTTAACTTAAGGCATTATGTTAAAGGGCATAAAGCTGTTGTTTTTTTTTATCCGTTAGATTTTACTTTTGTATGTCCATCTGAGATTGTTGCTTTTCATAACCGTCTTGGTGAATTTTCAGCTCGTAATACTAAAGTGATTGCAGTTAGCGTTGATTCTCACTTTTCGCACTTGGCTTGGAAAAATATTCCGAATAGCAAAGGTGGAATTGGTAATGTGCAATTTCCAATGGTGTCAGATTTAAATAAAGAAATTTCTAGAATGTATAATGTGCTTAATGATGATTCTATCTCTCTGCGCGGGACTTTCCTGATTGATGAAGATTTTGTTGTGCGTCATATGCTAGTCAACGATCTTCCATTAGGCAGAAACGTTGATGAAGTAATCAGAATGGTCGATGCTGTTACTTTCCACCGCAGTCATGGTGAAGTTTGTCCAGCTGGTTGGAGAAAGGGCGATGAGGCTATTACCGCCACTCAAGAAGGCATAGCGGACTATTTAGCTTCTAACGCTGATAAATTATAGTCTATAGGATGTTATCAGGTTTATTTAGTAATAAAAAACAGTATCCTTCTGAGTTGCTTGCCATCTTACGTTTAATTCGTAGTGAGAATGTGGGTCCGAGGACTTTTTATTCACTAATTAAGATGTTTGGCAGCGCTTCTAAGGCGCTCGAGAATGTCGCTGAGCTTTCGTTAAAAGGGGGGCGTTCTAAACCAATTAAAATCTTCCCATTAGATGCAGCCGAAGCAGAATTGGAGAAATTACACAAAGCTGGCGCGCATCTAATTGCCTATAACGATCCTGATTTTTCCTTTCTTTTATCGCAGATTCCAGATTGTCCGCCCGTCTTAAGTTACAAGGGTAATAAGGCTTTGTTTAATAGTAAGTCGATTGCTATTGTGGGGGCGCGTAATGCGTCGCTCAATGGTAAGGCTTTTGCCAAGCAAATCGCAACTGAGTTAGTTCGGGGTGGCATTTCTGTTGTATCTGGTCTTGCTAGGGGAATAGACACTGCTGCTCATGAAGCCTCGTTAGGCAAAACCATAGCAGTGATTGCGGGCGGTATTGATCATATTTATCCCCCAGAGAATGCTAAGCTCTTTAAACAAATAACTGAAGAAGGGCTTTTAATTGCTGAATTACCTATTGGATCAGCTCCACTGGCGCAGCATTTTCCGCAGCGTAATCGTATTATATCAGGGCTATCTGTTGGAGTTGTGGTTGTTGAAGCGGGCATAAAATCTGGTTCTTTAATTACTGCAAGATTTGCCTTAGAGCAAAATAGGGAAGTATTTGCAGTTCCTGGTTTTCCTTTGGACCCTAGGTGTCAGGGGAGTAATCGCTTGCTTAAAGAAGGTGCTTATTTGATTGAAACGGCTTCTGACGTTATAGAAAATTTACCTTCTGGTAATGAGATTAAAAACATTATGTCAGATAAACAGCAAGATCAGATTGACTTTCGGGCAATAAAAATAGATGATGCGTTGCTAAGTAACGCCAGTAGGCAGAAGATTGTAGAATCGTTATCCTCTGTTGCCGTTGATTTGGATGATTTGATTGAGGCGAGCGGGCTTCCTATTCCAGTGATATATACTATATTGCTAGAATTAGAATTAGCTGGTAGAGTTAGCCGTCATCCAGGAAATAAATTCGCATTAATATATTAGTAATTATGAAATTAGTTATCGTAGAATCTCCCGCAAAAGCAAAAACCATCAATAAATATTTGGGTAATGACTTTAAAGTTATTGCCTCATTTGGTCATATCAGAGACTTGCCGTCTAAGAATGGATCTGTTTTACCGGATGAAGATTTTGCGATGAAATATGAAATTTCAAGTAAATCTACCGCTCATGTTAAGGCTATTTGTGATGCTGCAAAGCAATCAGACGCAATCTACCTCGCAACCGATCCTGACCGTGAAGGGGAAGCCATTTCTTGGCATGTTGTGGAGATGCTCAAAGAAAAAAAAGCGATAAAAAAAGATACTATAATTAAGCGTGTTGCGTTTAATGAAATCACTAAAAAGGCAGTGACTGCTGCGGTGGCTTCACCGCGTGATATCGATGGCGCTTTGGTTGATGCGCAACAAGCGAGAAGAGCTTTGGATTATCTGGTAGGTTTTAATTTATCACCAGTTTTATGGCGTAAATTGCCTGGTAGTCGTTCGGCGGGTAGGGTGCAGTCTGTAGCGCTTCGTTTAATCTGCGAAAGGGAGCATGAGATTGAGCGTTTTGTTACGCAAGAATATTGGGATATAGCTCTGAGTATGCTTTCTATTAATAAGGAAGCGTTCTTATCTAGGCTGACCCATGTGAATGGCGAAAAGTTAGAAAAATTTACGATTAATAATCAGGCTAGGGCAGAAAAAATTGCCGAAGGTTTGCGCGAAGGGAAGTATGTAATTTCATCGATTGAGAAAAAACAACAAAAACGTAATCCTCAACCTCCTTTTACTACATCTTCTTTGCAACAAGAGGCGGCTAGAAAATTAGGTTTTTCAGCAAAAAAGACTATGCAAATTGCGCAAAAGCTTTACGAAGGTTTGGAGATTGAGGGTGAACAAGTTGGTTTGATCACTTATATGCGTACTGACGGTGTGTCAATCTCTGAAGATGCAATGAGCGAAACAAGAGATTGGATTAAGGGTAATATGGGAGATAAGTATCTTCCAGCGGCTGGTAGGATATATAAAAGTAAAGCTCGTAATGCTCAGGAAGCTCACGAAGCGATACGCCCAACCAATGTAAAGTCATTACCCGAATCTTTAAAATCTCAGTTAGATAATGATCATTATAAATTATATGACCTTATCTGGAAACGTTTGGTAGCAAGTCAGATGGAAAATGTGATCATCGACATAGTTACTGCGATTATTGATTCAGAGGATAAAGCTTACGTGCTTCGTGCGACCGGTTCTAATATTGCCTTTGATGGTTTCTATAAGATTTATCGTGAAGATCTAGATGATAGTGAGCAAGAAGAAAGTCGCTTGCTGCCTATTTTAAACGAAGGTGATAAGGTGGAAGCAAAAACCGTGACACCAGCGCAACATTTTACTGAGCCACCACCACGTTTTACAGAAGCAAGTTTGGTTAAAAAGCTTGAAGAGCTAGGTATTGGTAGGCCTTCAACTTATGCGTCGATTATTTCGGTGATTCAAGATCGTAACTACGTCAAGCTTGAAAAAAAGCGTTTTATGCCAGAAGAAAGGGGTATATTAGTCACAGCGTTCTTAAGTAATATGTTTAAGAAATATGTGGAATATGATTTTACAGCTGATCTTGAAAATGAACTCGATGATGTAGCAGAGGGAAAATTGCCATGGAAAGAATTGCTTTCTAAATTCTGGCAAGGGTTTAATGAGAATATTCAGTCAGCTAATTTATACAAAATCAGTGACGTTATTACTCAATTAAATGAGACTCTAGCGCATCATTTGTTCCCACCAAGAACCGATGGCAAGGATCCACGCAAATGTGAGGCTTGCGCGACTGGAGAGCTTAGTCTGAAACTTGGTAAATTCGGAGCTTTTATTGCTTGTAGTAATTATCCTGAATGTAGTTTTACTAGGCAGATTGTGCAGAATGATAACACGTCAGAAGGCGGTGAAGAAGCAGGAGATGATGATAATAATAAGCTATTAGGTAATAATAGCGCTGGTACTGAGATTTTCTTGAAAAAAGGCCCTTATGGCTGGTATGTACAAGAAGGGCAGGCTGCCTCTAAAACAGATAAGCCAAAACGTAGTTCTTTGCCCGCTAGTGCCCCGCCACAGAGTGTCGATTTAGCTTTGGCGCTTAATCTTCTTAGCTTGCCAAAACTGCTTGGGAAGCACCCAGAAACTGGTGAGGATTTACTCGTTGGGATTGGCAAGTTTGGACCATATGTAAAATATGGTAGTAAATTTACTTCAATACCAAAAGGTGAAGATATGTTTGGTGTGAGTTTAGAGAGAGCAGCGGAAATAGTGAGCAAAGGCAAGAAATAGCATAGAGCTCTTTAGTTAAATAGTTGCAGACTTCGTAATATTAATTTATTATGTACCATGTTAGTATTATTTGGAGCCAAATATAATGCAAATCTTTAATACACTATTTTTAATTCTATGTTTATCGCTTAGCAATGTTGCTTTTGCATCTGGTGAAATTACGAAGCGGTCTTTGGCTGCTCCGGTTGAAGAAGCAAAGCCGGCATCAATATATGATGAGGATAACAAAATTGCTCTAGCAGAAAAACAAATTCAAGATCTTCTTGCTAGAATAGAGGTTTTAGAGCGCGCAGTATCTCAATTGCAAAAACAATCCGCTAATACCGAAGTTACTTCTCCAGTAGTAGGGGCGGTGATTGCGCCTAGCATGATTAAAGGTCAATCTGATTCGGCTATAATATCAGATGTTCCAGAGGCCTCTTCAGAAAAGAAAGAATATGATGCTGCATTGATAGCTCTGAAAAATAACCAATTTGAAGAAGCGGAAGTACAATTTGCACATTTTATTGCTACTTATCCTAAAAGTAATAAATTAGGTAATGCATATTTCTGGTATGGGGAAACTTTTTTCAAACGTAATAATTTTGAGACCGCTGCTCTGAATTACTTAAAGGGATATAAGAAATTCCCAAAATCTGAAAAGGCTGCTGACTCACTCTTGAAGCTAGCTCTTTCTCTCGGTGCAATGAAGAAGAATAAAGAAGCTTGTAGCATGCTTGCTAAATTAGATAGCGAGTTTAAGAATCGTCCAGCTGCTTCAGTTAAGCGTGCTAACGATGCAAAAAATAAATATGGTTGTAGGTAAATTATGAGTGATCTTATTGAAGAAGCCCATTTAGATTATAAAGAAGAGCAAAAGATGAAATATTTCAAAAAGGCTCTTCCCTTTGTGATCGGTGGCACAATTGTTGTAATTATTATTATGACGATAATGAATTGGATGAATAATAGAAAAATTGCACATAATCAAGAGATGGGTGATTTGTTTATTAAAGTTCTCCAGACTCATTCGGGTGATCACAAATTATTAGACGATGCATTGTCAATGTTGATTAAAGAAACAGATAATGGCATGGGTGATCTTGCAGCGATAGAAAAAGTTAAGCTTAAGATGTCGGCAAAGGATATGAATGGAGCATTAACTGAGCTTGAAGCGATCGCGGCTAAGGCTCATAAGCCTATTGTGAAATCTTACGCTATGTTGCTTTGGATGAATATAATGATTGATCACGAGTCTTTTACAGAGGGTGATAAATTAAAAATGCATAAATATTTTGCTCATTTCGATAATAGTGAGGTGCCATTTTATGGTTCGGCAACAATCATTAAAGCATTATTTGAGATCAAAAATAATCAAATAGATTTAGCAAAGACAACATTAAATAAATTGATTCTAACTGATGACATAACCTCTACCGTGCGTGATCAGGCGAGATCTATTTTAACTAATCTGGATTCTTAAGGAGAACACACATCATGCAGAAAAATATTTTAATTTTATGGATGGCTTTGATATTAGCTTCTTGTAATGGCGCTGGCAGTGTAAAAGTGCAGCCAATAGTGTTTTTTACTCCTAAGCTTGAAATCGATAAAAGTGCGGTTGCGGTAGTGTTGCCCAAAGCTAATAAAGCTATGGCATGGAATCAAGGGGTGGATTGGATCAATGTTCAACCTCGTAATTTTGTTGCAGCTTCAATTACTAGTAAATTTTCTTCTCATAGTGTAGCGAAAAACACTATGATTGCTGCACCAGTGGTTAGTGATGGCAAAATTTTTACTTTAGATGAAAAGAATAAATTATCAGCATATGACGACATTAATTACAAACGTATTTGGTCTGTTGCTTTAGATAATGTTCATAAAAAATCTGATTCGCATTATAAGGGGGGCATGATTTATAATGATGGAAAGTTATATCTTACTAATTCTACCCGCGAACTTGTAGTAGTAGATGCCAAGATTGGAGTCGTGCTATGGCGTTATACAATGCCAGATGTAGCAAAGTCTCAACCTGTATTACATAAGAACATTATTTTAGTCACGACTATTAGTAATGATTTATATGCCTTCGATAAAAACACCGGTGCTTTATTGTGGCAAAACGATGGCTTGCAAGAAACTTTAGCAGCGAGTCGAGATATTGCTCCAGTCGTTCATGATGGTAAAGTGTTGATTGGTTATTCATCAGGCCAATTTGTTGCAATTAATGCAAGTAATGGTGAAGAAATATGGGAAATCAATCTATCTCGTGAAGGTGAGAATATTCCAGGTTTTATTCCGGTTAGTTTAGAGAGTCAGCCAATCGTTGAAGGGCAGAATGTTTATTTAACTAGTGGAAATGGATTCCTATTCAAAATTAATTTAGCTGATGGTCAGATTCTTTGGCAAAAGAAAATTCATGATATTCAATCAATGAATAAAGCTGGTAACACTTTGTTTATTACGACTAATGCTATGCAAGTTGCGGCGGTCAGTGAGCAAGATGGTTCTATAGTGTGGGCAACGAATTTATTTGTTGACCCTAAAAACAATTCTAAAAAATTAGTGCAACTTTTAACCCCAGTTGTAATTAATGATCAGTTGTTTGTTGGTGCATCTGATGGAAAGTTATATCAATTTGATGCTCGTGATGGTAAGCTTACTAATACTATTGATATTAGCAAGGATGCAAAATATTTAACTATCACTGATTCCTTAAATATATTTACAGGGAAAAAGATTTTGGTGTTGAAGTAAGGTAGAATCGTCATTTCGAGGAGCAAGGCTCCGTGGCAATCCAGTTAGATAGTCAGTTTGGCTATCTATATAGCCCTCCTTTGGGCTATAGTTATAAGTAAATTCACTGGATTGCCACGTCGGTCTGATGACCTGCTCGCAATGACGAGAAGTAAGCTTTTAACATTTATGGAGAGAATTATGCCTTTACAAATTGGAGATATTGCTCCGGATTTTACTATGATGGTTTCTGAAACTAAGGAGATCAAATTATCTAGTCTTTTGGGCCAAAATGTAGTCTTATATTTTTATCCTAAAGATAATAC
>CAYTBU010000029.1:14588-15886 GCA_964436105.1 uncultured Rickettsiaceae bacterium
CTATCTTATCTCACTATAATTACGAAAATCCAGAAGTTCAGGCAAATCTAGCTCGCATTTTAATGCATGGTAAGCTCGGCGGTACAGGCAGGATGTTGATTCTACCTGTAGATCAAGGCTTTGAACATGGACCAGTGCGCAGTTTTGCGGTTAATCCTGATGCTTACGATCCATCTTATCATTATAAATTAGCGATTGATGCTGGCATGAGCGCTTATGCCGCGCCACTAGGTTTTTTAGAGGCCGGAAGTGTTGAGTTCGCTGGTAAGATACCTACAATTTTAAAGATGAATAGTAGCAATAGTTTAATGCCAAAGGACTCAGATCCCGATCAAGCAATCACTGCTACAGTAAAGGACGCGGTAAGGCTTGGCTGCGTTGCTGTTGGTCTTACTATTTATCCTGGATCTCCTAAGTTTTTAAGAATGCTCGAAGAGGTAAGGGAGATTACCAGAGAGGCTAAAGAAAATGGTCTTGCAGTTATCATTTGGTCTTACCCTAGGGGTGGAGATCTATCCAAAGATGGCGAAACTGCGATCGATATTTGTGCATATGCTGCGCATATGGCAGCTTTGATGGGTGCGAATATCATTAAAGTAAAACCACCAACAGATTTTATTGAGCAGTCAGAGGCAAAAAAAATATACGAGTCTGAGAAGATTGATATTTCAAACTTAGAGGCAAGGGTCAGGCATATCAATGATGCTTGTTTTGCTGGAAAAAGGTTGGTGCTTTTCTCTGGCGGCGTTACGAAATCAGATGCAGAATTGCTTGATGAAGTAACGGCAATTCGCAAAGGTGGCGCGAGCGGCTGCATCATCGGCCGCAATAGCTTTAAGCGCCCGAGAGTGGAAGCGTTAGCTTTGCTTGAGAAGATTTGTGATGTTTTGGCTGATTAGTCACCGGTCACTCTTGAGGAGCTTCTAGTCCTCGTCATAGCGAGTGGCTTTTAAGCCCCAGTCATAACGAGGCGCGCACGCGCGCCGTGGTTATCTAGTTAAATATATTCATTATTTTTCTGGACAATTGCCACGTCGATCTTAAAGATCTCCTCGCAATGATGATGTTTATAGAGCAAAGTTAAACCGAGGTTAAAATGAACCATCAATTACCTACAACACTCTTTCCTTTCATTTGGCATTTCTTGCGGCCATATAAACATATTGTTTTCATTTTTGTTCTTCTATGTATCGCTGCCGGATTCTGGGGGCCTTTTAATAGCTTAGCGGTGAAGCATGTGATCAATCTTTTGCCCGAAGCGCAAGGTGGTGATGTATCAATACTCTATTTTCCTATCA
>CAYTBU010000030.1:0-15880 GCA_964436105.1 uncultured Rickettsiaceae bacterium
ATATAGATGCACTAAATATTATGGAGAAGTTAAAATGAATAAACCAAAACAAGACTAGTCTTATCGTCATTAGATAAATTAATTTTACTATCAATAAATGACATCGCAAGGTTTTGTAACTCATCATATTCCATGTCACTAAATCTACTAGTTTCAATAATCATTTATTAATCCTTTTAATTTTATTACCGGGTTTAATCGCCAAAAGGCTGACGCAACGAGAAAGCCGCGGACAGAGTTCCATCATCAAGATAATCAAGCTCACCACCAACTGGTATGCCACTAGCCAAACGCGAAATATGAATATTTCGTCCTTTAAAATATTCAGTGATAAAAAAAGCAGTGGTTTGACCTTCAATAGTAGAGTTGGTAGCGATAATAATCTCCTCTACCCCTATTTCCTCCGATCGTTGCATCAACTGAGGAAGACGCAGTAATTCTGGCGACATGCCACGAACGGCAGATAAAGTGCCACCCAAAACATGATATTGCCCTTTGAAAATTCCACTACGCTCCATCGCCCAAAGATCCGCCACGGTCTCAACAATAGCAAGAGTAGAATTATCGCGCGCGGTATCCGTACAAATCTCACATGGCGCAACATTACTTAAATTACCACAGCTATAACATGAAGAAACATTTTGCTCTACTGAAGACATAACCTCGATCATACTACGCAAACGCACTTCCGGATCTTGCAATAAATGCAGGACAATGCGCCTTGCAGAGCGCTGACCAAGCCCAGGAAGCTTAGAGACTAAATAGATTAATTGTTCAATTTCGTTATTTTTTGTCATAGAAAAAACGACGTCCCCATTTCCAAATATTATAAAGAAATAGATTCTACTACAGTAGTAAATATAAGTCTAGTTTCTAGTATTGATTATACTTCAGCAACATTGTTGCGGTAACTAAATGCATTTTAGTGACTAATTATTATATGGGTACTATTAATTATTTTGCATCTTTATAATAAATATTATACTTTGTAAATATAGTGATTGTTATAAATTGGAGGCCGGGATGTTAGCTAAAGCGAGAATTACAAAAGGTGGTAAAGTTTCTATACCATCTGCTTATCGTAAATTCTTAAATTTAAAAGATGGTTCTGAAGTAGTGTTTGCTATAAAAAATAATCAAATTACCATTTCACCCTTAAGCGCCGCTCTTGAAAATGCACGCAGGCTAGTGGGTAAATATCATAGCAGCAATGATAGCCTAGTTGACGAGCTCATTACGCAGCGTAGAGAAGAGGCAAAAAATGAGTAAAGTAGTACTAGATTCTTCTGCATTAATTGCACTAATTAAAAATGAGAAGGGAGCGGAAGTTATTGAACCTCTACTAGGAAGAATCGTTATGTCAGCCATAAATATAGCTGAAGTAGCGGGTATTTTAATAGACCTTGGGATGTCGCACGAAGAATGTAAAAATAGTATAGAACCCTTTGTGGACCTTATCGTACCACTAGATCTTCAGCAAGCTTTTGAGATCGCCTTGTTAAAAAAGCTAACTAAAAACAAAGGTCTTTCTATTGGAGATAGGGCCTGTATCGCACTTGGTACTGCCATGAACTTACCCATCTATACAGCAAATAAAATTTGGCAAAGCCTAAATCTTCAAGATGCAGACATTATGTTGATTAGGTAGTGATTCTGAAAAATTGGGAATAGACTTACTATATAATATAATGATATATATAGTAAATTATCCTAATCTAAAAAAATACGAAATGACAAACGACCCCTCACCTATTTTTGTTATAAAGCCTAAAGTTATTCCTATAGTTATAGTAGCAAATTTTGGTTTTATAATATTTTCCATTATATTACTAGGCGGGTTATCGATATTAGGCTTAGGCATTGTTTACATTGTATATGTCTTAATACGTGGCTATTATAAAAATCTAGTATACGAAATATATAAAGACCAGCTGATCATCAAAACTAATTTTATTATCTCTTCCGAAACAATAGTTCAATATAAGAATATTTTGGATATAACAAAATACCAAGGTCCTATACAAGCAAGTTTTAATTTGCATAATATAACAATCAGGCTAGCAGGAGACCAACATAACTACAGCCTAAACAATCTAGAAAAGGCACAAGCAATTTTTGACTTTCTTAATAAAACTAAAAACCTAGACAAATCATAGTTACCACAAAATCAAAACGGTAGTTTAAATCCTGGAGGCATTCCCATGCCGCCCATCATCCCAGACATAGAATCACTTGATTCCTTCTCTGCTTTTGACTTAGCGTCGTTGTAGGCTGCTATGATCAAATCCTCTAGCACTTCTTTTTCCTCTACTTTTAGTAAAGATGGGTCAATTGCAATTTTTTGAATTTCAAGCTTACCATTAATAGTAATACCGACCATATTACCACCCGCTTTCCCTTGAAATTCAGTGCGCGCCATTTCCGCTTGCATCTCTTGCATTTTCTTCTGCATTTCTTGTGCTTGTTTCATCAATTTATTAAAATCCATATTTCACTCCTATTATTCTTTGATTAATATATCAATTATTTGGCTATCTGCAAAGCTAGATTTAATCATTTGCCACTCTTCCGAACTTAAGAATTTTTCTTTCATTTCATCTTTTAAGCTCATAACTTCTTGCTTATGCTCGATTGCTATGTCCCACTTTTTCCCCGTCCATTCTAGCATCACTTCAGCTAGCTTTTTATGCAGCGCTTTATCAAGATTATCACCCATTATGACAAAAGAAGATGGAGACACGATATTCACAGCTACTTGATTAAATAGATAATAAAAAAGCTCAAATTCTTTTGCCCCGCGCAAATGCTCAAAGATAGATAAAAGATTGATAGAATCTGGCTTACTTTGAATAGGCGCGGAAGACGTAAGAATGGCGCCTTCTAGATGGATTACGCCATCATGCCTGGGTAGGCCTTCTTTAATAGCTGATTCCACAATCTCTTTCGGAGTCGGAAGACCAGTAGAATATATCGCTTTAATAGCCGTCATCTCAGCGCAAAGCAATTGATTATGTGATGATTTGAGCTCAACTATGCCTTTTGCGAAAAGTTGCCACAAAACTGTAAGGCGCCCTAAAGTGACAGGCGCAACCATGGCAGTAATTTCATCTTGATGGGCGGCGTAAGTAGCTAAACTATACCCCGTTAGCATCTTAACTTTAGTAGCATAGCCAATAAGGCTCATCACATTTTCAAAAAAGCCTACCATATCGCTACTAGATAAATAGGTTTGCTGCACTAATTCAATTACTTTTGCTAGGTCCCCATCCATAACGGCCTTAGTAAAAGCGCAGGTAACATCAAGGTTAATGACCCCGACCATATTACCCACCAAGGCTAAATCGATCTTCTTTTCATTATGAGAGGAAAGAGAAGAAGCTTGATCAAGCATCGATAAAGCATCCCTAGCAGAACCATCAGCTTTAATAGCAATAAGTTCAATAGCAGCTAGGTCAAACTGAATTTGTTCTTTATGCGCAATATCAGCAAGAAGCGTAGTTAGTTCTTCGGTAGTCAATCTTCTTAAATCGAAACGCTGACAGCGCGACAAAATAGTAAGTGGAATCTTATTAATTTCAGTAGTAGCAAAAATGAAAATCACCTGAGCAGGTGGCTCTTCAAGAGTTTTAAGCAAGGCATTAAATGCATTCTTGGAAAGCATATGCACTTCATCGATAATAAAAATCTTAAATTTACCAACAAGAGGCCTATATTCACTGCTCTCAATGATTGTTCTAATATCGTCTACGCTGGTGCGACTAGCGGCGTCAATCTCTAAAATATCTGGATGATTACCATTCTGCACAGCAATACAATTATGGCACCCGCCGCATGCAGCAATATTTCCTTGCTCAATCACCGGATTTGTACAATTAATGGTCTTAGCAACGATTCTAGCTGAAGTGGTTTTACCTATTCCCCTAATGCCAGAGAATAAATAAGCATGAGCAATCTTATTATTAATAATCGAATAGCTAAGCGTTTTAGTTAGCACTTCTTGCCCAACTAAATCAGCAAATTCCAAGGGCCTATAGCGCCTTGCGATGGGAAGATAATTACTTTCTCTAGATTCCAAATTTAACATATAATCTAGCACGCTCGATTAATTAACGCTAGCAGCGACCCGCTCGTTTCCGCTGCGACTGCTTCCTTTCGGACCTGACCGAATCCACGGATCTCACGTCCACCACTAGCAAAGCAAAGATAATCCTTTTACTCTATATAATCAATAGCTTTAATCAGCAATTTTATATTTTTTTTCTAAAGCCACATGATCCATTCGATCAGGAGGCCCATAGATCTCAGGATTTTTCAAAACGAATAAATCATTATTCACGTTGGTGATATTAGAAATATTATTAATATCGAGTGTAATGATATTGCCATCAGCTTCATCAGTTACGATAGACTTAAGGCTCTTAGGGGCAAGTGAAATAGTAATCTTGGTAACGCGCTCTGACTCCTTATGATATAACTCAACATAAAGCTCACTAGCTGTTTTCTTGGCCGATAGAATATTAAAATGCTTCTCTAAATCCACTTGATCAGTCAGCAGAAAATTAAACATATTTTCTTTAGCTTCAATACGGCTGATTTGCTCTAAATCAAAATCATAAACAGATACAAAAGATTTATTACCAGCAATAACTAAGGGATATGGCTCATAGTAATTACAAAGAAAATTACGAGGCTTGACGATGATCAGCCTACCTTCAGCCTGACTAGATCTACTATCATATTGCACAAAATCTATAGCAACAGACTTTAGCGAGGTTAGGTAAGATTTAAACTCTTCCATCACTATTTTATCCTTCTCTAATGCGAAAGCGTTTGTGGTAGATAAGAATAAAATGAAAATTATAGAATATAATCTACGCATATATAGTTTTTTTGTTTTACATACTATATAGTAAGACCTATAATTTCAATCTATATTTAAAGAGCTTAAAGATGAAAATTGCTGTTTTAAAAGAAAGAACATCCGGAGAAAATAGAGTAGCCCTAACACCTGAGAGCGCTAAAGCTTTTATTAAAGATGGCTTTTCTATATGGTGCGAAAAGTCTGCTGGACTAGCGGCCGGCTATAGCGACGCGGAATATATCGCATCTGGAGTGAATATTTCAAGCGTACCCCTTGAAATAACCAGCGATGCAGACATCATCATCAAAGTACAGCCCTCTCCTCTTTCTGATGAAATTAATGAGCTATCTTTTGCAAAACAAAAAGCTGTAATTATAGGATTACTATCCCCTTTTGCCAATATGCAACTAATTCAAAAATATGCAGAAGCAAATATTACCTCACTTGCGATGGAATTAGTTCCAAGAATAACCAAAGCACAAATAATGGACTCCCTATCATCACAAAGCAACCTCGCTGGATACAGAGCGGTGATTGAAGCTGCCTATCATTTCAACATGGCCTTCCCTATGATGATGACTTCTGCTGGCACTATCTCCCCAACCAAAGTACTCGTACTTGGAGCTGGAGTTGCCGGATTGCAAGCAGTTGCAACCGCAAAGCGCCTTGGCGCCGTAGTATCGGCATATGACGTAAGGGCTGCATCAAAAGAGCAAGTAGAAAGCGTTGGCGGTAAATTCCTTTCAATCGGAAATGATGATTTTGCAAGCGCTTCTGGCTACGCACGTGAACTAAGCGCAGAATACCAACAAAGGCAGGTCGATCTACTCTCAGAAAATGCCGCTAAAAATGATATCATCATTACGACAGCGCAAATACCGGGTAAGCCAGCGCCGAGCTTAATTACTAGTAAAATGCTTGAACTAATGCGCCCTGGTTCTGTGATTGTGGATTTATCCACCGCTACTGGGGGCAATGTTGAAGGCTCAGTGCGCGACCAAGTGGTTAAGAAAAATGGCATTACTATCATTGGCTACTCTAATTTAGCGTCCCATATAGCTCATGATAGCTCTAAACTATATGCAAAGAATTTATATAACTTCGTCAGCCACGCTTTTAAAGGCGGTAAATTAAATATCACTGATGAGATAGTGAAAGCTATGCTACTGACCCATAATGGTAAAATTATATAGGAGATATAATATGGAAACTAATGTCCCTCTGATTATTAAACAAGCTAGTGAAATTTCTGAACTCTCTGCAAATCTTACAGAGAAGCTGAAAGACCTTGCAACATATGGCACCGAAAATGCATCTGCAGGAGCAGATCCTTTTGTCTTTGCGCTAACCATTTTCACCTTAGCATGTTTTGTAGGCTATTATGTTGTATGGAAAGTGACGCCTTCACTACATACTCCTTTAATGTCTGTAACCAACGCTATTTCAGGTATTATCGTCATTGGTAGTATCATTGCTTCTAGCGCTGAATTTTGGAATGTCTCTAGCCTACTTGGTTTAGTAGCAATCTTTGTTGCCTCGATTAATATTTTTGGCGGCTTTATCGTAACAATGCGTATGCTTTCAATGTTTAAAAAGAAATAATTATGTCAGTACAACTTATCCAAATCATTTATCTTATCTCGGCTATTTGTTTTATCCTGGCACTCAAAGGCCTATCTAGCCCAAGCAGCGCTAGAAATGGTAATATTATCGGCGCTATCGGTATGGGCCTTGCAATCGCAGCATCTTTTGCGCTGCCGGGCTTTCATCATAAACTGCCCATTATCATCACTATAATATTAGGCGGGGCCATTGGTGGTTATATCGCACAAAAAATAGAAATGACCGCCATGCCACAATTGGTTGCTGGCTTCCATTCTTTAGTGGGTTTATCTGCTGTATTAGTTGCCTACTCCGCTCTTTTATCACCCGAAACTTTTGGCATTGGCATGTCAGGATCACTCCCAAAGGGTAACCTACTTGAAATGTCCTTAGGAGCGGCTATTGGAGCCATAACATTCAGCGGTTCGATTATTGCTTTTGGTAAATTACAAGGCTTAATCGCTTCTAAACCTCTAAAATTCCAGGGCCAGCAATATGCCAGTATAGGTGCTTTATTATTAATCATGGGATTAATTGGTTATTTCACTCGCTGTGAATGTCATGTTCTATTTAGCATCATTGTACTACTCTCGCTAGCGCTTGGTGTACTAATTATCAACCAAAAAGGAGGGGAAGAAAAGCCAGTGGTCGTCTCAATGCTCAATTCATATTCTGGCTGGGCGGCAGCAGGTATTGGCTTCTCTCTTGGCAATAGCTTACTCATCATCACTGGCGCGATTGTTGGGGCCAGCGGCGCTATCCTAAGCTTTATCATGTGCAAAGCAATGAATAGATCAATCTTTAACGTTATCTTTGGTGCTTTTAAACCAGCACCAGCAGTAAATGCACAAACCACGGAAGAAGAACGCGTTAGTAGAGTGAGCAGCCCTGAAGATGCGGCCTATATGCTAAGTAGCGCTAGCTCTGTTATCATCGTCCCTGGTTATGGCATGGCGGTAGCACAGGCTCAGCATGTGGTAAGAGAAATGATATCGATCTTAGAAAAAGAAAACGTCAATGTGCGTTTTGCTATTCACCCTGTTGCCGGCAGAATGCCTGGCCATATGAATGTTCTACTTGCTGAAGCAAATATCGATTATGATAAAGTGCTAGAGCTTGAAGAAATCAACCGTGATTTTGAAACCACGGATATAGTCCTCGTAATCGGCGCTAATGACATTACCAACCCAGCGGCAAAGAATGATCCAACAAGTCCAATATATGGCATGCCTATTCTTGATGTTGCAAAAGCCAAAACAGTATTTTTCATCAAGAGAGGAATGGCGGCAGGTTACGCTGGTATTGAAAATGAACTATTCTATCGTGATAATACCCTAATGCTCTTCGGCGATGCTAAAAAAGTGGTTGAAGAGATTGTGAAGGGATTGGAGTAGTAGTCATTGCGAGGAGCGTTAGCTCCGTGGCAATCCAGTAAGATAGTCGAAGACTATCTTTATAGCCCTTTGGGCTATAGTTATAAGTAAATTCACTGGATTGCTTCGTCGGTCTGATGACCTCCTCGCAATGACAAAAACCTACCCACGCCCTTTAGCGCCACCAACTTGGCTTACGTTCATCTACTGCCTTACTTGGCCTTGCATGGTCGATATCTGACAGTTTCACATAAGAAAAAGCATGCTTCATCACATCTGCAGGAATTGTAACACTACGACCAGTAGTGTCTCTAAACTGACCATAAGGATGTTTAGCAACTAGAACCTAAGCAGAACTTTATCTCAGAGAACACTTGACTAGCGCGAAATTTATTGATATAAAATCAGCATCTTTGGGGCGTCGCCAAGTGGTAAGGCAACGGTTTTTGATATCGTCATTCGTTGGTTCGAATCCAGCCGCCCCAGCCATTCATTTAAAATTTATTCCTACAACTATGTCATGCTCGCTTTGTGAGTTCTTTTGTCATTGCGAGGAGCTGCAAGCGACGTGGCAATCCAGTAATATAGTCAAAATGACTATATTATAGCCCTTTGGGCTATATCTTATAAGTAAATATAACTGGATGGCTACGTCGGCCTTAAGGCCTCCTCGCCATGACGACATCGATGCTACCCCTCCACAGACGCAACAAATCCCCTCCTTATCCTTTGACTTTTTCTCCTTCCCCAGCTAGGATAAGTTTTTATTTTCTAGATCTATATTTGCATGACCGAGTTTATTCATTTACGCGTTAAAAGCTCCTATTCCCTGCTTCAAAGCGCATTAAAAATTGAGCAAATTACCGAGCGCTGCAAAAAATTAAACATGCCAGCAGTGGCACTAACCGATCATGACAATCTCTTTGCGATGCTCGAATTTTCCATGGCGGCTAGTAAAGCTGGAATCCAGCCTATCCATGGCACGATTGTCACAATCGAAGATCAAGGAGAATATGGCGAAATCTTACTGCTCGCTAAAAATCAAACCGGCTATCACAATCTATTAAAACTAGTAAGCCACATCTATACCACCCCTGACATCAAGAACAATCATCACATTCTCTTTAGCACTCTGGGGAAATATCAAGAAGGTCTTATTTTACTCTCAGGCTATACTAAAGGCTTAATCGGTAAGGCTTTACTAGATAACAAAGAGGGCCAAGCAAAATTTTATATTGAGCGTTTTTACGAGATTTTCGGTGATAGATTTTACTTGGAAATCATGCGCCACAAGCTGGCCACCGAGCAAAAGATCGAGCAACAATATATCGAGCTAGCATCGAAATATCAAATCCCTCTAGTTGCTACCAATAATATTTTGTTTGAAGATATTAAAATGCATGAAGCGCACGATGTTCTGCTGTGTATTGCCGCCGGCCTTACGAAAGAGCATTCAGAACGCAAGATGGTGAGTAACCAATGCTATTTCAAATCTCCAAAAGAAATGTGTGAATTATTCCACGATCTTCCTGAAGCATTAGAAAATAGCATCAATATTGCAAAAAGATGTAGCGTTATCGCCGAAAGCTGTGATCCGATGTTGCCGAACTTTACTAACTCTGGCATCAATGAAAAAGAAGCTTTAAGAAAGGAAGCAATTGATGGTTTGGAAGAGAAACTCGCAGCTAAATTCAAAGCTAGCAGCGCTTCACCAGAGGAAGAGGCTACAATCCGCAAAGCCTATGTGGACCGCATAAATTACGAGCTCAAAATTATATGCGATATGAACTTCGCTGGTTATTTCCTGATCGTCTCTGATTTCATCAAATGGAGTAAAGTAAACAATATTTCTGTGGGACCTGGAAGAGGATCCGGCGCTGGATCTGTAGTTGCATGGAGCTTGCTTATAACCGATCCCGACCCTTTAAGATTCGGCCTCATCTTTGAGCGTTTCCTAAATCCAGAACGTATATCAATGCCCGATTTTGATATCGACTTTTGTCAAGAAAGACGTGGTGAGGTCATCGAATATGTCCGCCAAAAATATGGCAGCGAGCGTGTAGCCCAAATCATTACCTTTGGTAAAATGCAAGCAAAAGCGGTGATTAAGGACGTCTCTCGCGTACTTGGCCTGCGTTATGAATTTGCTGATTACTTGACCGAACTCGTACCTTTTAATGCTGTCAACCCGGTAACTTTGGACCAAGCGATCAGAGATGTTGCTGAGCTAAGACAAGCGTCTAAAGGAGAAGGACTCTATAATCTAGAAGGCGAGGAAGAGCTAATCAAACAAGTGCTCGATACAGCGCTAACTCTAGAGGGCATACACCGCCATGTATCAGTCCATGCTGCTGGTATTGTCATTGCCGGTAAAAACCTAGTTGAGCTTTTGCCAGTTTACAAAGATCCAAGCGACGATATGCTAATCGTGCAATATTCAATGAAATATGCAGAAGCAGCTGGCCTGGTAAAATTCGACTTTTTGGGGCTGCAAACCCTAACTGTAATTGCAAAATGTACTGAGCTCTTAAAATCACAAGGCGTAGATATAGATTTACCTAACCTGCCCCTTGATGACAAAACTACATATGAGCTTTTATCGCGGGGCGAAGGGGCGGGTGTGTTCCAGTTTGAAAGCGTGGGGATGAGAGATACGCTAAGGCGTATGCGTCCCGATTGTATCGAAGATCTAATCGCTCTTGGCGCTCTATATCGCCCTGGCCCTATGGACAATATTCCAACCTATATTTCCTGCAAACATGGCAAAGAAAAACCTGATTATCTCCACCCCTCGCTCGAAACAATTCTTAAAGAAACTTATGGCGTGATTATCTATCAAGAGCAAGTGCTAGCTATAGCGCAAATTCTCTCTGGCTATAGCCTAGGAGCTGCGGATTTACTCCGTCGCGCAATGGGTAAAAAAATCAAAGCCGAGATGGAAGCGCAAGAGCAATTATTCGTTTCCGGAGCCGAGAAAAACAACGTTGATTCCGATCAAGCCAAAAATATTTTTGCGACTGTGGCAAAATTTGCAGGATATGGATTCAACAAAGCGCACGCTACGTCCTATGCTATGATTTCCTATCAAACAGCATATTTAAAGGCAAATTATACTACTGAATTTTTAGTAGCCTGCCTTAATCTTGATATGAATGATAGCGATAAAATCAACCTCTTCATTCAAGAGGCAAAGCTATATAACATAAATGTTTTAGCGCCGGATATCAATAGAGCAAGCGGCTATTTCGTAGCAGAAAATGGCGACATAATATTCCCTCTTGGCGCGATTAAAAATGTTACGCCTTCACTAGGAGCAGTCGTAAAAGAAGCGCGGGGTAACCTGCCCTTTCATAATATTTTTAACTTCCTCGAGCGCATGCCACCAAAAACCATCAATAAGCGCTCGCTAGAAAATATGATCAAAGCCGGGTGTTTTGATAAATTACATAGCAATAGAAACCAATTGCTCCTAAGTGCCACCAAACTTCTATCGCATTATAATTTACATCATGAAGAACAGAAAGCGAAGCAAATCAGCCTCATACCAATGACTCAAGATCATATATTAGTAAAAGCAATTGATATTTCGTCAGAGGCTAAAGCGTTCATGGAATTCGACGTTTTGGGTAGTTTTTTTTCTTACCACCCAATTGAAGCTTATAAAAAAATCTTAGACCAAAATAAAATTCATGATGCTGATTATATCAAAAATCATATGCCTCAAAGATCTAACCATATTAAAATCGCGGGCATAATTCAGAAAAAAGATGCCCGTATGTCAGCTCGTGGAAGATTTATTACCCTACAATTATCTGACCCAAGCGGTAATATTGAATTATCAATTTTTAGTGAGGACATCTTACGTAACTACGTGCATTTGCTTGAGCTAAAAAAAATGGTGGTTGTTTCCTGTGAAGCATTTAAAGATGAAGGTGGCGTCCGCATTACCGCAACATCTTTCGAAAGCCTTGAAGATATTATCAAACAAACCAAACATGTATTAAAACTCACCCCTAAGAATAAAGGCGAGTTAGAAAGAATATTGTCCCTATTAAAGCAAGATGATAAACAAATGGAAGCAAACAGCTATATTGAAATATCATTAGATTTTGAAGGCAATTTTAATGCAAAAATTAAAATTCCAGACCTAGCCTTACAAAATGATATAATCAAGAGTTTGGAAGAGTTTCTGAAGTGACTAAAAGTCATTTGAGTTTAGCGTGACAACAGGCTTTTTGCCTACTGCTCATGATAAATGCTTTGATAGTCATTAAATTCTGTTGTTTCTAAGTCTGCTATAACAACTGCTCTGGCAATATCAAAATCTACTACAAAGCAACATACTTCCATCGTACCACTTCCTATACTACCACCATCACAAAAACCAAGACCAGTCCAGCCTAATACTCTTTGCAGGCGATCTTGTAATGCATGTCTCTTTTTAAGATCTGTTGGCGTTCCCATGCCCTCTACTTTATATTCAACAATAAGAATAGAATGATCTTCTTCCGCAATCTCAATATAACCGTCTCGCCTAAATTTATTTATTTTACGCCCTATCGCATTTGTTAATTTTGTCCATATTCCATGTTGAACTGTTTCTACGACTCCACGCTCTCCTACCTGCCCATAATGTATAATAGATTTTGTTTCCTCGTCCCAACATTCAAAAAAACCATAGACTCTTATCAATCCTTTTATAAAGTTTTAACATCCCTATAACTCTTCCTATACCCCTTAAAAGATGCTGACCCTGCGAGCACAAAGTGAAACAAGTTCAGCATGACTATATGTTAAACCTAACTACACCAGCTTGCAAGCTTCATCAAAATCTAATCTTGGTAGCCTAGGATTGGTTTCATCGCTAGCGCGATAGCCGAGGTTACAAATGAAATTGATTTTATATTCTGTGCCCGCAAAGAAAGTGTCATTAATTTTTGCTGGATCGAAACCAGACATAGGGCCACAAGCTAATCCTTTTGCGCGCGCTATCATCATGAAATAAGCGGCTTGCAAAGTAGAATTGCGCGTAGCAGCATGAAATAAGCAGCTTGTAGGGTTGAATTACGAGTTGCAGTATCTAAAATCACCGCCTGGCTAGAACTAAAATAATCTTTCATTCCAGGATTATGTGCGAATAATTTTGGCATATTATCATAAAACTTCAAATCATAAGCAAATAATGCTGTCACAGGTGATGCCTTAATCTGAGGGATATTCCCCTCCATAACGCAACCCGCTAATTTCTCTTTCTCCGTCTTACTCTCCACGAAAACAATTCTAAGTGGACTGCAATTAGCAGAAGTGGGTCCCATCTTCATTAGATCATAAATCTCATGCAATAACTTATGATCTATAGCCTGATTTGAATAGTGATAACAAGTTCTCTCGTTTAAAAAGATCTCATCTATTGATTTTGAATTCATGCTACTCTCCTCTTTTAAGTTCTTGCCAACTGGACCCACCAATAGTTAAACCATTCGTAGAAAAAATCACTGGTAAGCTAATATGCTCTGATACCGCCTCACCGCTAGCTTTAATGAGCATGTTTTTTACAGATTCAGCACTCAAATCCAAGGAGGAATCCCACAATGTATCAATCAATTCATTCGGATGTATTAAATCCAAAGTAAATGCCCCATTTGGAAATTCATCTCTAACAAAATTGATTTTACCAGACAAATGTAACTCCGCCTCATCATCTACTATTATATCAAAATGCTTTGTATCAAAAGAGGTGAAGAAAAACTTTTTATCTTTAGCATCGAACCCTAAGGTGATTTCTTGCAGCGCATCCATTCTTAAGCTCGAAAAATCTAAAAAGTCTAGAGCGCCCATATAACTTAAATCGCATTGCATTAGAAAATTATTGTTCCCCCCATCAATAATACGAGTAATAGCAATATCCTTACTTGCTATATTAAACAGATCTTTTCCTGAGCTTGTAACATTAATAATGTTATCTGCAATATGTAACGACGCAAATCCGAAGAAGCTATTCTTTGCAAAAAATTGATTTTTTCTTTTAAACACTAACTGAGGATTAGAGCGAAATGCTAAATCACATACTTTCTCTTCATCTTCACCTACAAATGTAAGCGTTCCTTTTTTACTTAGCTCTAATAAAAATCTAGTAAATGTTAAGTTAACATTCAAAGTAATATGATCAAGATTAATAGCAACGCTATTATCTTCAGCCTTAATTACAGGATTGACCAATTCGAAAGTAAATTTATTCGGAAAGCCAGAGATATTAATATGATTGTAAGTAAAGCCATCATTCTGAGTAGCAAAATTTTGTAACTTATTTTCTATAATATAAGCAGCCGACAGCCATATGGCTAAATAAATACAAAATAGACCAAATAAGATTTTTCTAATCAAAATATTCTCTAAATTTTATGAATTAGCCGCTTCTACTGAGATAACTTCTGGAATATAATATTTGAGCATAGATTCAATTCCCTGTTTTAATGTAATTGTAGAGCTAGGACAGCCAGAACATGCGCCCCTTAGTTCAAGCATTACAACCCCATCCTTAAAACCTTGATATACTATATCTCCACCATCCATAGCAACAGAAGGGCGTACTTTAGTATCTATAATCTCTATAATCTGCTTTTCGATTTCAGTCAAATCACTTGGAGCTTCAATCACTTCTGCCGAAAAAGAATTCTCAAAAACGGGTAAACCAGCAACAAAATGATCCATTATCACCATAATCACTTGTGGCTTAATCACCGACCAATCAGCATCATCCGTTTTAGTAATTGTAATAAAATCTGCACCCAAAAACACAGCTTCGATAGCCCCTAGATCAAAAAGCTTCTTAGCAAGAGGGCTAGACGAATCTTCGCGAATCGTAATAAACACCGGACGCTCACTAACCAAACTTCCTGGCAAAAACTTTAAAGCATTAGGGTTTGGGGTATCTTCAGTTTGAATAAACATGATATTCTCCTATTTATATAGGAATGGTACCCGCGGCCGGACTTGAACCGGCAAGGGCTTACGCCCCACGGATTTTAAGTCCGTTATGTCTACCATTCCATCACGCGGGCAATAGGACCAGCAGCATAATCAAAAGAATGGCAAAATGCAAGCACTTTTGAAATAAAATTGTTGAATCTTGTAATTGATTAAGTTATGATAATAATTTAGTCAATTATAAACTCAAGGTTTATTTATGCCGTTTAATCTTACCCCAGACTCCATTATTTTTAGCCTCTTTCTCATTGCAAATCTAGCGCTGGGTCTCTTCTCTAGTCGCGGTATTACAACCATTAAAGAATATGCCGTTGGGGATAGGAAATTCACCACTGCTGTTATTGTCTCAACCATTGTAGCTACTTGGATCGGTGGGCATTCTTTTATGAATACTTTGTCTGAAGTGCATAAGCAAGGTTTAAATTACATATGGGTTCTTGTGTTTGGAGAATTGATGTGTATAGGGTTAGTAGGGTATATTTTCTCTGCTCGTATGGGTGAATTTCTTGGCAAGATATCCATAGCTGAAGCAATGGGAGATTTATTTGGCAGGCATGTAAGAATAATCACCGCCATTTGTGGCTTTATTGGTGTAGCAGGCGTTGTGGCTATTCAGTTTCAAGTAGCCGGCAAATTAACCCATTATGCCTTTGGCATAGAAGAAAAATATGGCATTATAATTGCGGCCATTATCGTTACTTCATATTCTGCTCTTGGAGGCATTAAGGCTGTTACCTTTACTGATGTGATCCAATTTATTACTTTTAGTATCACTATACCCTTAATTGCTTATTTCCTACTACATAATACTGAAACCACCTCTTATGTTACTGAGTCTTTAAATAGTAGTTCGTTATATGATTATAAAACTGTTTTTGATTTTACTCGTCCTGAACCTATGCAGGCTATATTTTTGTTTCTATTTTTTGCTATACCAGATTTTAACCCGGCTATTTTTCAAAGAATTGCTATTGCAAAAGATACTCTGCAGGTAAGACAGTCATTTATTGTTGCTGGTTTAATTTGTGCCTTTGTTCAAGCTATGCTTTGCTGGATT
>CAYTBU010000031.1:0-7272 GCA_964436105.1 uncultured Rickettsiaceae bacterium
AAAGCCTATATATTCCCAAAATAATTTTTGGATTATATTAATACTATCTAAAATTGTTTCCATATAAATATATTCTTTGTTTTTTTGCGGTCATCACAACATAGCGTCATGGCGAGCGAAGCGTGGCCATCCAGTCATATATTCATTATTTCTGGATTGCCACGTCGGATTAACATCCTCCTCGTGGGTGACGAGGGCTATTTACTTCTTTCTGCTCACTTTAACAGCTAAGGCTCTAATGCAATATACAGCAAACATAAAACCGAACCAATAGATCAGCATTTGTCCAACAAGCATTAAAGAGCCATCTTTACCAATAATTTGCTTAGATAATAAATATACGCAAGCAGCTAGGCCAGTAGGTGCTATTACAAAAATCGCAGGACATTTAAATGAGCGCTGTGCTGCTGGCATTTTAACTCTAAATAACATCACGATAAACATAATAACTGCATAATCGATCAATGATCCCATGCTGCTGAGTTTGAAAATCACATCAATTGGAAAAAATGATGCTACGATCGCGACAAATAATGAAACAACAAAAATAGCGATATGAGGACTATCATATTTAGGATGAACTTTAGAAAAAGCTTTAGGTAATAAACCATCTCTTGCCATAGCATAAAAAATACGCGATTGAGCATATACATTCATCATCACAACAGTTGTCATACCGCAAACAGCACCAACAGCAACAATAACAGAACCAAGATTGCTACCATTGATCATTAAAGCATGAGCAAGTGGCTGTGCGTTATTCAAATTCTCATAAGAAGTAATACCCGTCGCAAGACCACCAACGATTACATATATGATCGTTGCAAGGATTAAGGAACCAATAATGCCAATCATCAGATCTCTTTTTGGATTTTGACACTCCTCCGCAGCAGTGGCAAGAGCGCCAAAACCACAAAAAGCGAAGAATAAAATCGATGAACCAATTAAAACATCATCAAAACCAAAGGGCATAAAATTATCCCAATTAGTTGCATCAAAATGAGGAGCGGCTACAAAAACGAACACACCAATCGCAACCATTTTGATAATAACTAGCACAGCATTAAGTTTCTTACTCTCTTTAGTGCCGCGATATAGAATGAGCGTAACAAAAGCAACAATTAACATTGCTGGGAAGTTTGCAATACCACCATTAATTGGCGACGAGGTATAAATCTCAGGTATAGTAATTCCACCAGCCTTTAATAATCCGACAATATATCCACTCCAACCAATAGCAACGCCACCAGCAGCAAGAGCAAGTTCTAAGATCATTACCGCGCCCATTAGCCAAGCAAAACCTTCGCCAAAAGCAACATAAGAATAAGTATAAACACTACCAGATGTTGGAAGCATTGCAGCAAGTTCGGTATAAGCAAGGGCAACAAAAATGCAGGCAAGACCTGCAATACCATAAGATAGCATCACCGCTGGCCCAGAATGTTGCGCGGCAACAAGTCCAGTAGTAACGAACACTCCAGTGCCGATGATACCACCAAGACCAAGCATAATTAGATCAAAAGCGGTTAAAGTTTTAGCAAGGCCAGAATTTGCCCCACCTTCTCTTACTGATTCAAAAGTCTTTCTCTTAAAAAAATGCATTTTGTTATCCTTCAATTTGTTGTTTTATCAATATCGTCATCACGAGGAGCGTCAGCGACGTGGTGATCCAGTTTTAAATCTCATTATTTTTTTCTGGATTGCCACGTCGGTCTTAAGACCTCCTCGCAATGACGAGGACTACTCATCACACTATCCAACCACCACCTAATACTCTTGTATTATCATAAATAACACAAGCTTGTCCACGCGCCACCGCTTTTTCTTCAACAAATAAACGTACTTTTATCGTGCCATCACTCATTGGAGTTAAGCTGCCAAGGACGCCATCTCTTGTCGATCTTATCTTAACTTTAACCTCTAACCCTTCAGTCGGAGCATCACCTAAGCCTAACCAATTAAGCTCCTTAATGCAAAACTCACTACTAGCAAGCGCAGATTCTGGACCAACATAAACTATATTTGCTTCAGGATCAATACGAACTACATATAATGGCTCACTAAATGCAACACCAATCCTCTTCCTTTGCCCTATAGTATAGTTAATAATGCCGCTGTGGGTGCCTAATTCAAAACCATCAATATGCATAATTTTGCCAGATTTCACGGCATCTGGCCTTAATTTGCTTACTAATTTGGCATAATTTTTATCCGGTACGAAGCAAATATCCTGGCTATCTGGTTTATCAGCGACTATTAAGCCAAAATCTTCTGCCATTTTTCTTGTTTGATCTTTGCTCATACCACCTAAGGGAAAATGCAAGAAATCTAATTGCTCTTTTGAAGTCGCAAAAAGGAAATAGCTTTGATCTTTTTTTGGATCCAGCCCCATATGAAGTTCTGGGCCATTTTCTCCTTCGATTCTTTGTACATAATGGCCAGTAGCAAGGCCATCAGCGCCAAGATCCCTTGCCATTTTAAGTAGGTCAACAAATTTTACTGATTGATTGCAACGTACGCAAGGTAGCGGAGTTTCGCCGCGCAAATAGCTATCGGCAAAATCATCAATCACCTGATTTTTAAAACGACTTTCATAATCGAGTACATAATGAGGAATGCCAAGCTTTGCTGCGACCATTTGTGCGTCGTAAATATCCTGTCCAGCGCAGCAAGCACCTTTTTTCTGAAGCGTCATGCCATGATCATAAAGCTGCAAAGTAATGCCAATGACTTTATAGCCTTTGCTATGTAACATTGCCGCTACTGCCGAACTATCAACACCGCCAGACATTGCAACTACTATCGTAGTTTGATCAATTGGTTTATTTATATGTAGCATGTTATTTTAACCAGCCTCTGTATTGCATCATTGCCAGGGGAGTTAATCGGGCTTTGTTGCGTGGATAATTTTTTCGTCACCTAAGAGGAGCAATACTCCGTGGCAATCCAGTAAGATAGTCAAAATGTCTATCTTTATAGCCCACCTGAGCTATAAGTTATAGGTAGATTAACTAGATGGCCCCGCCCTGCTGGTGACCTCCTCGCCATGACGGTAATCATGCAACAAGGCTTGTTAACCACCAAAATAGCCCTGTAAAACCAAGAATCATAACAAAAACGCTAACTTATTGCAAGGATTTTTGGCGAAGCATCTTATAGAATATTATATATGAAAGTAATATAACTACCAAGACATTCTAGCGCTTCAGCAAATGGTAGATTATTTTCTGGATCATTTAGTTGTTTTGGATGTAATAATTCAGCAATATCAGCATTTTCCTTTTATAGCGCAATTTCAAAAGCAGTTTTGCCACGAAAATCGGAAGCATCAAGATTAGCTCCAGCTTCTATTAGTAGCTTGACAATAGGTGTACAATTTACTCTAGTCGCCATTATTAGTGGTGTCATGCCATCAGGAGAGGTATTATTCACATCCGCGCCAAATTCATTAATTAATATGTCCGCAATGCCCGCCTCTCCGAACATAGATGACCAAAGTAATGGACTATATCCTCTTGAATTTATAAAATTGGCATCTGCGCCAAATTCTTCAATTAACATCCGAACCATATCAGAATTACCTGTACAACATGCTTGCATCAGGGGGGTAAGACCACCTACGCCAATTTGATTTACATCCTCTCCGGCTTCTAAACATACAATCGCTTGATAAAAATCTTCATTCTCAATCGCTGCAAAAATATTCATATTAACTATGCTTTGGTTCCATAGCTAAAGATAATATAAATTTAGCTCAAAGCAGTCAAGTTAGAGTAAACTACAATCTTTATTCTGGTTGTTCGGAGTCAGTAGCATTACCTGCTATGGCGCTATCAATTTCTGCTATCTTCTCAGTAAAGAAAGAAAAAGTAAGAAGCCCCCCTAAAAATGTAAATATATCCCACTCATAATCTTTTGCTTGTCCGTCTGTTTTAGCTATTTCCTCTTCCTTTGGCTGATTTGTCATTACGTAAGAATAAGCATCAGATTTATCTTTCAATAATTTAGTAACCCAGCCATTAGAGATCGCTATATGCTCATCTTGCACTTGCTGATGAATTGTATGCCATAATGAAGTAGATATTTGAGGTGAATGTTTTAAGTCTAAGACGAAAGAAGAGAGCGCTGGATTACGAATCATTGCTAGAATAAAGGCGTGCTTTTCTTTGGGCTTTATTGTTTCTAACGCGATAGTAGCATTGGTGTATTTGTTTATAAAATTTTGTGGGCTGATTGAAGAAATTTTATCAAATAAAGTTTCATCTCCACAGTTTTCCCAATCTTCGTTATCTCCCAGTCCAGATGCTTTAGACATTTTTTTGCTCCATTAATATAGTTTAGTGTGTTAGCTTTATTGGCCTTTTGGGTTCCTAGGAGGATAAAAGCATATAATTATATATTAATCAATAACATAAGCTTCAGCGCATATTACTTTGATATATATTTTTATGTGATAGTGTTTGTTACTTTGATATTGCGTTATAGATAGTAATGGCATATCTTTTATATTAGTAATAAAGCTATAGGAGAGAAAAATGGAAATATTATTTGTCATTGCCGTTTTAACCATCATTGTCATTTCACAAATAGTGAAAATTGTACCACAGCAAGAAGCTTGGGTTGTTGAAAGGCTTGGCCGGTTTGATAGTGTTTTGGACCCAGGCCTGAATATCTTAATTCCTTTCATTCAACGCGTTGCCTATAAACATACTTTAAAAGAACAAGCAATGGATGTGACTGCGCAAACGGCCATTTCAAAGGATAATGTCACCCTTTTAATTGATGGTGTTTTATATGTCAAAATCGTTGATCCAAAAGCAGCTTCTTATGGGGTTAATAACCCTTATTATGCGATTACGCAGCTTGCACAAACAACAATGCGTTCTGAGATTGGTAAACTTGCATTAGATAAAACTTTTGAAGAGCGTGACAGCCTTAATATTGCAATTGTAACAGCAATTAATCATGCTGCAATCGCTTGGGGAATCCAATGTATGCGCTATGAAATTAAAGATATTCAGCCACCAAAAACCATTTTAAATGCGATGGAATTACAAGTAGCGGCGGAAAGGCAAAAAAGAGCTAATATTCTAGAATCTGAAGGTAAGCAACAAGCCGAGATTAACAATGCTACTGCGATTAAAACGGCAACGGTTCTTGCATCAGAAGCTTCTTATATTGATCAAGTCAATAGGGCAAAGGGTGAGTCTGAAGCAATTAGCTTAGTTGCCGATGCCAGCGCCAGGAGCATTGAAGTGATTGCAAAGGCGATTAAACAAACCGGTGGGTCGGATGCTGTTGCGCTGAAAATAGCTGAAAATTATATCGCAGCTTTTAGCAACCTTGCTAAGACCAGTAATACAGTGTTACTTCCTTCTAATATCGGTGATCCAGGATCCGCAATCGCACAAGCAATGGCGATTTTTGAAACCGTGAAGTCGGGTAAGAAGTAGGGGGATTTGTCATAACGAGGGGCCTTTAAGCCCCGTCGTTATCCAGCAAAAATAAAAACTGGATGGCGAGCGCTAATTGCTCTTCGCCATGACGATAGCCTAGGTATGAGAACAAAACATTAAACTAAATTTTTATCCGCATAATAGCGCATAGCCAGTCCAATGAATTCAATCATTTTTGGATGATACACATCAAAAAACTTCTTAAAATCTGGGTGCTCGGCATATAACTGGGTCAAACCGATATAGACTTCTTTTGAGGCTTCATAAAATCTCTGAGTCACCTTGTAATGACGTTCAATAATAGCCTGAACCTCTGTAGAATCAGGCTCAAATCCATTATTAATAGCCTCTGCCAATGCTTTATGAATTTCATCGCCTTCATTTTTTACATTATCCCACTCGTCTTTATCCCATTTGGCAGTTCGTTTTTTGCTTTGCATCAATAATTCCTCTGCGGCCAAACCACGATATTGTACAAGATATTCTTCATATTCTTTTTGACGATTACTATCAAAACCATGATATAATTCTTCGCTCTTCATAAGTTGTTTCCCTCTTAAATGATTGATTGTTTGATCGATCGTAATAATAAGATTATTTTTACGCCCTATTTCATTTTCCAAATTTTTTCTATGCGCATTTAATGCCTTGATATTGTCAAAGTCATTCTGCGATAAAAGTTTATGGACATCATTTAAGGAAAAACCTAGCTCTTTAAAAAACAGAATTTGTTGTAACTTCAGGAGTTGCTGCTCTTCGTAATAACGGTAGTTATTAAAACCTTTTGCGGATGGTTTAAGTAAACCGATCTCATCATAATAATGTAATGCGCGTACAGTAATGCCTGATATTTTCGCTAATTCCTTTATCTTATAAGCCATAAATCATATCCTTAAATGATATAATTAATAGATAAACTATGACGTAACGTTAGGGTCAAGGGGGGATTGATAGAATTTATCATAGATGCTTATTTCAATTTCTTAGTGAGCCAAAGCACTAGATCATCATCGAATGGATAGCTTCTTCCTGGCACCACTGGCTGGTAATTATAAGTTACGCCATTACCATTAGGGATATATCCACGTTTCACATATAGCCGCTGCGCCGCGCCGTAACCACCATCTGCGCCCACATATAGTCCAACGCCAATCCCTACGACTTCACTTCTGGTGGATGCTTCTTTTTCTGCAATATCGAGTAACCTAGAGGCTATTCCAGCTTTACGAAAAGATGGCAGCACATTCAGATCCATAATTTCGGGTATGGAATCATGCGCGAATGGTTGATATTGTGATTGCCATTTGAGCGTCACATATCCAGCAAATTCATCATTTACATAGGCTACCCATACTAACCGGGCGTCAGAAGCTTGTTCTTGTAAGTAAGTTTCAAATATAGCTGCCGGTTTAGGCCAACTCGCCCCCCTAAAAGCCTGAAGTATAGCCGGAATATCGTGGGCAGAAATTTTACGGATCGATATGTTCGATGAGGTAGAAATTCTGTGCATATACATCTTCAATATTTACAAACCTTGTCATAGCGGGGCGCCTGCGTCGCTATCCAGTTTTTATCTTTTTTTAATCTGGATGGCGACGGAGGCCCAAGGTCCTCCTCGCCATGACAAAACAGATTATTAAGGTTCATCAAAATCAAAAGCCTATATCTTCAGCCCTGACTTTTTCCAATCATTTGAGAACATTTCCACTCCTTTGTCGGTAAGTGGGTGTTCAAGTAGTTGTCTAATCACTTTCGCTGGCATCGTCGCAACATCAGCCCCGATCATTGAAGCTTGATATAGATGATATGGATTTCT
>CAYTBU010000031.1:7372-15835 GCA_964436105.1 uncultured Rickettsiaceae bacterium
GATACCTCAAGGCTCACATCGCCATAAACAGCCGCGCAAATATCTTTAGCTATTTTGTAGAAATCACCATTTACTTGGGCAAATAGACTAGGGTTAGTAGTAACGCCATCAATAATGCCGTAAGAGCTTAGCTCTTCAATTTCTTTAACGTCAGTACTATCAATAAAAAATCTCATATTTGTCTCTAATTAAGTTTTGAAAGGATAAGATCCAGTTGTTCAAGGCTATTATAATGAAATATTAGCTTACTACCATCAGAATTGCTTTCGATCGAAATCTTCATACCAAATTTTTCTGTAAGCATATCCATCAAACCACGCATTTCTTCATCAGCGGCGCTGTTGTAATCAGGTGAACGTCTTTCTCTCTGAGTTTTATCACGATTTGACCATTGTTTTACCAAACCTTCAGCTTGACGAACGCTCAAGCCTTTTTCAATCATCAGATCGGCTAAATCTTTGGACATGGGGTTACCAACAAGTAGCCGTGCGTGCCCCATGGTAAGTATATTCCTGCTAACATGGTCCTTAATTGCATCTGGCAAATGATTCAGCCTGAGCAAATTGGCAATATGGCTACGACTTTTACCAATCAGCTGCGCTATTTTCTCTTGAGTATAGCCAAAATCATCCATTAACCGGGCGTAACCTTCAGCTTCTTCCATGGCATTTAGATTCTCTCTTTGAATATTCTCAACCAGCGCTAGCTCAAGAACCGCTTCCGGCGAAAGCTCTTTAATAATAGCTGGCACTGAGCTTAAGCCGGCTATCTGCGCGGCTCTGAATCTTCTTTCTCCAGCAACAATCGCATAACGCCCATTATCTTGTTTGTGGACAATGATGGGCTGCATGATCCCATGCTGCCTAATCGAGGTTGCCAAATCATGCAAACTTTCTTGCTCAAAATGCTTGCGGGGCTGATATTTACCCGCTTCTAAAGAACGTAGCTCAATTAACATCACATTATTATCGTTATTTGATTGAACAACGATATCTTCACCAAGCAAGGAAGACAGTCCCCTACCTAATCCACGATTTTTCATTTGATCTCTCCATTTCTTTCTAATATTTCTTTCGCTAAATGCATATAAGCAATTGCCCCCGAACATTTATGATCATAGATCATTACCGGCTTACCATGCGATGGTGCCTCGCAAATTCTGATATTACGAGGTATGACAGTGTTAAAAACTAGATTTTTCATACATGACCGAACATCTTGCTCAATTTCTTCTGTTAATTTATTGCGACGATCATACATGGTAAGTAGTATGCCTTGAACCTTCAGCCCCGCATTGAGCTTTTTCTTAATTAATTCTATTGTTTTGAGTAGATGGCTTAAGCCTTCAAGCGCGTAAAACTCACATTGCATAGGAATTAAAACTTGATTTGCTGCTGTTAGAGCGTTAATAGTTAATAATCCAAGTGAAGGTGGGCAGTCGATAATAATATTATCATATTCGTCTGATAAAGATTCTAATGCGTTTTTAAGAATGAATTCTCGCTCTCTAGCCCCAACTAAATCTAATTCCGCTGCGCTTAAATTCACATTCGAGGCAATTAAATCTAATAATGGAATGGCTGTTTTAATAACAATATCTAGCGGTTTTGCGCCACCTAATAAATCATAACTTGTCTTAACGCGATCTTGTTGATTAATGCCAAAGCCAGTGCTAGCATTACCCTGTGGGTCTAAATCAATCAGTAAAGTTTTTTCGCCGCAAGCAGCTAAAGCTGTCGCTAAATTGGTAGCTGTTGTAGTCTTACCTACCCCGCCTTTCTGATTTACAATCGCTGTTATCATATTTTATCTCTACAACCCATCCGCTATTATTAGTCGCGCTTTGATGAATTTTATATTCAAAATTCCAAATATTTTTCGCTTCTTCAATCTCTATCATAAGCTTTTGTCCCTTTAGAAGCAAAAGATTTTTTCTGATCTTAATATTTTGACAGAAATTTAATATATCACTAACTGAAGCAAAAGCTCTAGAAGTCAAAATATCGCATGTTAAATCTAGTTTTTCTATTCTTTCATTTAAGACGGTGATTTTATTTGGCGATAATTTTGCCGCCTGCAACAAAAATGCAGCTTTTCTTACATCTGATTCAACTAATGTAACATCTTTAATTCCCATCATCGATAGAATGATTCCAGGAAAGCCAGCTCCAGATCCAACATCTAATATTTTATCGTCAGGATGTATAAATTTAAATAATTGAGCTGAATCTAAAATATGACGATGCCAAATATCTTCATCTTTACTCACAAGATTAATTTTGCTATTCCATTTTTCGAGCAATTCGACATAGCCCGCAAAAGTTTCACGTGAAACATTTAAATTTTCATTAATCATTTTTATTATTTTTTAAATATATAAGAATAGCTATTAATGCTGATGGGGTGATTCCAGGGATGCGTTTTGCTGCGCCAAGGTTTGCAGGGCGATGGCGAGTGAGCTTTTCTTTCACCTCTGAAGATAGACTTTCGATTGAATTATAGTCGATATTATCTGGAATAGTCTGAAACTCCTCTTGTTTGAAAAGGTCGATATCAATTGCTTGTCGGCTGAGGTATGAGGAATATTTTGATTCAATATAAATATATTGCAGAATTTTAGGAGAAATTGAGTTTAATTCAGGGAAAATGGTGCTGACTTTGACTATATCATAATCTGGCAAACCAAGAAGAGTGAATGCGCTACGATATTGCCCATCTTGCGAAATCAAAAAGCCACCTTTAGCAAGGGCGCTAGAGGATATTTTTAATGATTCGGTTAGAGCGCGAGCTTGGTTTAGAGTACTAATTTTCTCTTCAAATAATTTCTGACGATCCATAGAAACGCAGCCAATATCTATCCCTTTTTGGGTAAGGCGAAGATCAGCATTATCAGCGCGCACGGTTAAACGATATTCAGACCTAGAGGTGAACATACGATAAGGTTCCGTGGTGCCATGGGTAATAAGATCATCAATCATCACGCCGATGTAACTTTCTGCGCGGTTTAGAATGAAAGGTGTTTTATTTTGCGCAGCTAGAGCGGCATTTAAGCCAGCCACAATACCTTGGCCGGCTGCTTCTTCATATCCGGTGGTGCCATTAATTTGACCAGCTAAATATAGGCCAGGAGCTTTTTTTACTTCAAGCGTATTAGTAAGCTCTCTTGGGTCGACATAATCATACTCAATTGCATATCCAGGGCGTATGATTTTGGCACTTTCAAGACCTGGTATGGTTTTAATAAAAGCTTCCTGTACATCCGCAGGCAAGGAGGTGGAAATACCATTAGGATAGATTGTATAATCATCCAATCCCTCTGGTTCTAAAAAAATCTGATGGTTTGCTTTATGAGCAAAACGCGTAATCTTATCTTCAATTGACGGACAGTAACGAGGCCCAACGCCCTCAATCTGCCCTGAATACATGGCTGATTGGTGGATATTATTTTGAATAATTTCGTGTGTTAAAGGAGTGGTTTTGGTAATATAGCAATTAATTTGCTTCACTTCTACCTTCTCAGTCATTTCTGAAAATGGTCTTGGGACCTCGTCTCCTGGCTGGACTTCGGTTTTAGAAAAGTCGATTGTTCTGCTATCTAACCTTGCGGGAGTGCCGGTTTTTAGACGTCCAAGATTAAGGCCTAATCTTTTTAAAGTAGCTGATAGGCCATAAGAAGGTTCTTCTCCAATTCTACCAGCAGCGATTTTTTCTTGACCAATATGAATGAGGCCAGAGAGGAAAGTACCGGTAGTGAGCACTACTTTTGTGCATTTTGTTATAGAGCCATCTTTTAATATTACGCCCTCGATATTACCATCTTTAACCAAAATATCATCAACCGAAGCGATAATAATCTCAAGATTAGGATAATTGGTCATAAGGCTCTTCATTGCAGCGCGATATAAGGCACGATCAGCCTGAGCTCTAGGCCCCCAAACTGCTGGCCCCTTGCTTTCATTTAGCATTTTATAATGAATACCAGCTTGATCAATGACTCTACCCATTACGCCATCTAGAGCATCTACTTCTTTAACGAGAGTGCCTTTCGCAACGCCGCCAATCGCGGGGTTACAAGACATTTCGCCTAAGTTTTCAATCTTTAAAGTAATTAAAGCGGTTTTAGCGCCAAGGCGTGCGGATGCGGTTGCAGCTTCTACTCCTGCATGACCACCACCAATAACAATCACATCGAAATTTTGCATTTTTAAAGAAATCTATTTGAAATAAGAGAGAAGATTTTGTCCCCGCGGTCGAGCGAGGACAAAATTAAATGAGGAATTAAGCAACTATTTCTTCTTTTTTAAAGAAGAAAGCTATTTCTTCTTTAGCGTTGTCTAGGCTATCTGAACCATGAACACTGTTTGCTTCAATATTTTCAGCAAAATCTTTACGAATTGTACCAGCATCAGCATCAGCAGGATTAGTAGCTCCCATTACTTTGCGGTTTGTTGCTACTGCATCTTCACCTTTAAGGACTTGTAATACGACAGGGCCAGAGATCATATATTCAACCAAGCCATTAAAGAAAGGACGTTCTCTATGTACAGCGTAAAAACTTTCCGCTTGATCTTTAGTCAAAATTGTCATTCTTTGGGCGACAATTTTAAGGCCAGCATTTTCTAGATAAGAATTGATTTTACCAGTTAAATTTCTTCTAGTTGCATCTGGTTTAATGATTGAAAAAGTATATTCCATAGTGATATTCCTTGTATATTAATAGGGTTAATATTTATACGATTTTTTACCCTTTTTGCAAGCAATATATTATGCGCTGTGTAGTTATGGCAAGGTTGGTGAAATCATTGGAAGAATAAGGACTGGTGGAGCCACGGGGAATCGAACCCCGGACCTTTTGAATGCCATTCAAACGCTCTACCAACTGAGCTATGACCCCACTTTAGGTGGACTAGTATATGAGTGCATGAATAAAAAATCAAGCAATATCCATCCCATCAGCCGTAGGAGCCGCTATTCCTACTAAATTAGCCAAATCATCATTTGCCACTTCGTTATCCGGAAGTAGAATATTGTCATTAGGAAGTTCTAGGTTGTTAGTAAGAATTGTGTTAAGCTCAACAGCAGCCTCAAGAACTTCTTCGATATTAGCATCCTCTTCAAGCATGGCTTCGTTAGCCAAAGTTTGCGTTGGAAGAATATTAGCTCTTGGAGGTAATATTTTGCTTGCCCCATCTGAAATTTCCTTATTGACTAAGAAAGAAAAAATATGATTTTCAACATCAGAATTTAATTTGATTAGTTGATTAGTTTGCTTACTAATATAGTCCATTCTTCCTTTTTTATTTACGCCTGTTATAGAGAGATAATTGCTTTGTATCGCTTGATAAGCTTGTTTTATTACAATTTCTACATCAACAAAATTAGGGGATGCGGTATAAAGATTAGTATAACTAATGGATAAATCTTGTTTATTGAGTTCGTAGAAGTCTATTAATGAGGCATGATCCTCAAGGGCTATTACTCCTCCACTTGCAATATTATTATATAAAAAACTAGATACATTATTAGTATATTCTGCTGCTGCTTCTAATGCTGAGATAATAAATACTTTATCATCTGGACTAACTTGATTTGTGACCTCAATATTATTTGCATAGCTTAATGCATTCCAACCAATATCGTTTATAGTAAGGCATGCTGCATTATTATTTATGAGCCTCTCTACAATATCAGCGCTACTTTCTGCGCTAGCAATTATTAACGCCGTATTGCCACGATTATCTTGTATATCTAGATCGGCGTCAGAATCTATTAATATTGCTGCAATATTAATTTGTCCTTCCATTATGGCTGTCATCAATGCTGTATTACCAGCATTATCTTGCTTATTTAGATCCGTGCCGGCATTAATTAGCGCTGTTACTAAATTTTCCACACCATCAATGGATGCGGTCATCAAAGGCGTTTCATCATTGTGAAGTATATTTAAATCGGCGCCAGCCTCCTTTAAAAAGAGAGCAAACGACCTTGTGTTATCAGAATTATTTGTATAATGCGTTGTTAAATCAGTAAGAAAATCTGCACCAGCATTTATTAAAGCTTTAGCCACTTCTGGGCGATCTCTGTGAAAAGCCCACATTAAAGCTGTGTTTCCATCAATATCGTGTACATTTAGATCCGCGCCAGCATTAATTAGTATTTTTGCTACATCTATTTTACCTTCTATCACAGCGAACATTAAAGCTGTGTAGTTATTATCAATTTGTACATTTAGATCTGCGCCAGCATTAATTATCATTTCTACAATATCAGCTTTACCTATATTGCTAGCAATCATTAACGCTGTGAGGCCGTTATTAGTTTGCATGTTTAGATCCGCGCCAGTTTTAATTAACGTTTCTACAATATCAGCTTTACCTTTGATACTAGCCGTTATTAAAGCTGTGTTGCCATGACGCTCCTGCATGTTTAGATCTGCACCAGCACTAATTAGCTCTTTTGCAATATCAATTTTGTTTTGTGTGATAGCGATCACTAACGCTGTGCCGTTATTACTATTTTGCTTATTTAGATCCGCGCCAGCACTAATTAACCTTTCTACAATATCAGTACAACCTCTATCACTAGCTAGTATTAAAGCTGTGTTGCCGGCGTTATCTTGCATATTTAGATCTGCGCCAGCACTAATTAACCTTTCTACAATATCAGTGCGACCTATGTAGCTAGCTATTATTAAAGCTGTGTGACCGGCATTATCTTGCATATCTAAATTTGCGCCTCTAGAGATTAAGATTTCAACCATATCAAGGTGCCTTTGCGCAACCGCAAGTGATAATAGCGTACTGTCGCCATCCATAGTATTGATTAGTTGTGGATCAGTACTTAGTAATTCTATTGCTCTTGGTACATCATTATCTTTTACTGATTCAATTATGTTAGTCACATGTAATATTGCTTTAATTTTTATAAACGCTTTATAGTATACTTATTAATTAAAGTCAATAGTATTTTAAAGTAAATTCACATCTTTAAATTGAAAAAGGTAATTTATAAACTATAAAAGCTACTTTTACGCGATAAATAGATAATTTTAATGAATTAATTTAAGTGTTGATTAATACATAAAATATGTATTAAATATCACTCATATATCTGGTGTGTATAGGTTTGTTATGAAAATTATTGAGATACAATAGGGAGTTAATGCAACTTTTTAGCTAAAGATTTTGCTTGGAAAAAAGATTTTTTTAAAAAATAATGATTTTAAGCGGATTCAATTGACAATTGAGTTGCAAGAATGGTTAATCATGGAATCATAGTGATTCTAGGGATCAGACTGATACAATGAATTATAGAGGATTATTGATAATGATTTTATTTTTGATTTGATGGTTAAACCAGGTGACCTGGCGTTTTGCATATTGACGTGTTTTATTTTGCGCTAAAATGATTGCGTCCTCTAGTGAGATTTCATTTTTTAAATAAGCAGAAATCTCTGCAAACCCTAAGGCTTTAGAAGAGCTATTTTGCATAGAGTTTTTTACCTCTTCAAGCCCACCATTATAGACTATATGAGCAAAACGTTCATCACAATTTCTATATAGAATGCTGCGCTCGGGTGATATCATAATCGTTTCGATATCATAATCTGCAAGTGGGCTCTTTACTTCAGTCTCTTGGAAATGCAAAATTGATTTGCCTGTTTGTAAGTGGACCTCATAGGTTCTTAGCATGCGTTGCGAGTCTCCGGGAGATAATATTGCTGCAACAGCTGGATCTAAAGAGGCTAGTTTGGCGTGGAAAGCTTCATTACCTATTTCTTGCAATAAACTCCGTACGTTATTTCGAAGGTTGTGGTCAATCGCTGGCATTATATTTATTCCATAAAGAAGTGCCGATATGTATAATCCGGTGCCGCCAACAATGATTGGTAAATAGCCACCCTTTTCTACTTCAGTAATTTTTGCTAAAGCCTCTTGTTGATATTTCGCGACTGAAAAATTATCGTGAATTGAAACATAATTATATAAATGATGAGGTATTGCTTTTTTATCTTCATCGCTGGGTGAGGCTGTTAGAATAGGGATTTCTTGATAGATCTGCATGGAATCTGCGTTAATAATCGCGCCATTTTTTGTCCGCGCTACATTCATTGCGTAAGCGGATTTACCACTTGCTGTTGGGCCACAAATAATGATGATTTTTTTCTTCATTTATTGTTCTATTAAATTTGCTTCATAACGCAAGATGATCAACTTTGTGTTTCCATAGATTCGCTCATCAAGAAGGGTGTAATATTCGGGGATTTTTACGTCCTCTTTGCGTCCAACTTCGATCATAAGTATAGCGTTATTCTTTAGCCATCTCTTATTATTTAGTGAGATGATTGTTTTATCGGCCATATTGTGAAAATAGGGAGGGTCAATTATGATGATATCATATTGTTTTTGCGCATTTGGAAGATTAGTCGCATCAGAAACTAAAAAATTTATGTTATCTTGCTCG
>CAYTBU010000032.1:0-9126 GCA_964436105.1 uncultured Rickettsiaceae bacterium
ATAAGTGAATATCAGGCTATTAAGCAGCAAATAGAGCGTAATTGGAATGTGCCAGCTGGTGCTAAAAATGCTAGTGATATCACCGTAACTTTACGTATTGCTTTAAAACCAGATGGTGAAGTAATGAAAGTAGCTCTTATTAGTCAGCAATGTCCTCCTGGAAATGCAGTTGTGTGTCAAGCTGCGGTAGATAGCGCAATTAGAGCTGTGCATCAAGCAAGTCCATTCCAAAACCTATCTGCGACTAGGTATAATGCCTGGAAAGAGTTTGAGATTGTCTGTGATCCTAGCAATATAGCTGGTTGATGTTTTATATTTACCCTCATTTATTTAAAGTACTTGAATTAATAAAAAAAAACGTTACTCTAATATAACGATAATTGGGCAAAATCAGAATATGAATAAGATATTGATCGTTGAAGATAATGAATTAAATATGAAATTATTTCGTGATCTTCTATCGTTGCAGGCCTGTGAAATTATTACTTCTAATAAAGGGGAGGGGGTGATTGAGCTTGTGCTGGAGCATATGCCAAATCTTATTTTAATGGATATACAGCTTGGTGATATGTCTGGGATTGATTTAATTCAACAATTAAAAAGCATGCCAGAGACTGCGTCTATTCCCATTATTTCTATTACTGCTTTTGCAATGAAGCAGGATGAGATAAAAATTACTAAATGCGGATGTGATTTATATTTATCCAAACCAGTAGCTATTGATAGTTTTTTTGCAGCGGTAAGAAGGTTCTTGCCCACTTATTAGTATGATATAATTGCTTAGTTTAAAAATCAGATATATTATAATAATTCTTTCTCAGGGAGGATTTAATGTCCACTACGGTACTAGTTGTAGATGATTTAGATACAAATATTAAGTTGCTAGAAGCAAAGCTGCTTCGAGAATATTACTTAGTATTAATAGCGTCAAGTGGTCAGGAAGCAATCGATATACTAGCAAATCACGATGTGGATGTGATATTGCTTGATGGGATGATGCCTGGGATGGATGGTTTTGAAACCTGTCGTAAGATTAAAGTCAATCCAGCCACTACGCATATACCAGTTGTAATGGTTACTGCTTTATCTGACATCGAAGATAGGGTAAAAGGATTAGAGGCGGGTGCCGATGAATTTTTAACTAAGCCAGTTGATGATATAGCATTATTTGCTAGGGTTAATTCTTTGTCGCGTACAAAAGCGGTAATCGATGCATTAAAAATTAGAAATGAAACTAATGCCTTGCTTGGAGCTAAGACTGTAGATCTTATAGATAGTTTTGATCAAAGTAAAATTTTTGTGATTGATGATGACGTAGTACAAGTCAAAAATATTAATAAAATACTTTCAAAAATTACTTCTAATATTGCAGTTTGTAGTGACCTTTCTACTTTCGATGAGGTGGTACAAAATATTGAAGCTGATTTATTTATCATTAGTTGCCAAATTGAAGGAAATGATCCTTTAAGGCTTGCTATTAAATTACGCACTGTAGAACAATTAAGAGCCTCATCAATTATGTTTTTGGCAGAAGATGAGAATATGAAGATGGTTATTAAGGGTATGGATCTTGGAGTAAATGATTATTTTATCTACCCCGTTGATGAAAATGAGCTGATTGCTCGTGCCAAAACACAATTGCGTCGTAAAAAATATCAGGATGGGTTACGCAACGAGCTTGAAGAGAGTGTAAATTTATCTATTAGAGATGGACTTACAGGCCTATATAATCGCAGATATTTTGATATTCATATAGAACAATTATCGAGTAAGAATAGTGATTCAGGGGTGAATTTATGCCTCGTGATGATGGATATAGATCATTTTAAAGAAGTAAATGATCTATATGGGCATCAGGTTGGTGATATTGTTCTTAAATCAGTTACTGATATATTGTCTCAGAATACTAGAGCGATTGATCTTTTAGCTCGTTATGGTGGCGAGGAATTTGCTTTGTTATTGTCAAATATATCGTTAGAAGAGGCTACGATAATTGCTGATCGTTTGCGAATGAATGTTGAACAATTGCAAATTAAGATCCCAGATTCTTCTGAAGTTGTTGTAAAAACTATTTCTATGGGGATTGCAGAATATAAAGAAAAAGAATCGGTTGCGCAATTTATTGATAGAGCTGACAAGGCTCTTTATGCCGCTAAAGCTTCTGGCCGTAATAAAGTTATGATTGGTTGACATTAAATCTTTTTCTGAAATGATCCATGTTCTAAAAAATATTTTATTTGTTTAAAAGTCATATGGTGTTTAAGAACCATTGTATGGGTTGAAGAGATAGTGACGTTGTCGGTCATATCTTCTAATAATGTACTTTCTACGGTTACTGTGCCATCATCCGCTCCTGGTAGAAAGAATAGTGATGTGATAGGATTGATTGATAAATCAGCGCTTATGATCCCCACTTTATAATATGGCTTTTCTAAAGAGGTGAGTAAGGGAGAGTCTTTAGCAATTTGTAAACAGCCAGGGCCCAGTATGTTAGCTATCCATTTGGTGGTTTGAAATTTTTGCACCAATTCACTGCCTTGATTTGGGCTTGCTATTAATATTACTTTTCCAAGATTCGAAGGCTTGTATTTAGATAAATAATATCTTGTAACTATACCACCCATAGAATGTCCTATGAAATGGATTTGACTACAATTATTGGTTGTGATATTCGGATGTATATATTTCTCTGTAATTTCATCAATAGTATATTCTCTTGAGGGGTAGGAGATATTAATTGTATGAAATCCTTCTTCTTGTAGATTTTTTTCTATAGCCTTCATACATTTACCAGATCTAGCCCAGCCGTGTAGTAAAACAACACATTGCTTGTTGTTTGCCCATGAGGAGTAAGGGCTATATAGGATAATTAAGGCGATGATTAATCGTATCATTTATTCCACATTTCTTCTAAACGGTAGTGCTCACGAGCTTCCGGATGAAAAAGATGAATTATAATATTGCCTGTGTCTAATACTACCCAAGCAGAATTGCCTAATCCTTCAATGGCGGTGGAAATATTAGAATTGCGTTTGATTTCGGTGCTTATATGCTCCGCAATCGCACTGATGTTTTTGGTGGAACGTCCTGTAGCGAAAATCATATATTTTGCTATTGGTGTTTTGTTTTCTAAATCTATCAGAGTGATATTTTCTGCTTTTTTATCTTCTAGCTGTTGTAAGATAAAGCTTTTTAGTTCTTCTGTTGAGTTAAGCATTAGATTTGGCCCTTATTGCACTTGAGGAAATGTCGATCATTTTATTGTGGCAGAATATTACACGATTATTCATATTTTTCAATAACTCTTTGCCAAATAAAGTGGACTCTAGATAATTTTCATATCCAGGCCGCCCCAATATCGCGACATCTACGAGATTAGTAAAGTCTTGATAATGCTCCCATAAATGAAATGTTGCTAGGCAATCTATGCCCATCATCCAAGTAAATGCTGTTTTAGGAAAACTACGGCAGAAAAATTCTATAGTATCATAAGTATACTTAGATTTAATTTCTTGCTCAATATTAGATACTAGTATTTTAGGAGCATCAATAATGCTTGCAGCATATAAAGACCTATCTTCAAGGTTTGTTTTATACGGGGGTTTCAGCGGATTTTGTGGTGAAACAAGCCATATGACATAATCCAATCCTAAAGAATCTAAGACATATTTGCTGATTTCTAAATGACCAATATGGGCTGGGTAAAATGAACCTCCCAAAAGTCCTACTTTTTTAGCTCCAGCTAAAATTTGTTTTAAGGATTGCAAATTATATATTTTATTATTAGAGTTCATCTAAACTCAACCCGGATTTAAGTATGGCAATTACTATTAGTGAACTAGAGAATATTCTATTGGTAAAATTTCCACAAGCAAAAATAAAAATCATAGACCTCGTCGGTGACGAAGATCATTATTCTCTTCATATTGCTGATCAGAGTTTTGCTGGTAAATCAGTGGTTACCCAGCATAGAATGGTCAATGAAGCCTTAAGTGAAGTGCTAAAATCAAGATTACATGCCATCACTATAAAAACTACTGCTAATTGAGATGTTTCTAAGGCTTCCAGGGCGCCTGGACACAAGATCTTCTTTGTGATAAAAAGATCTGTTGATTCTATTTGGCTTCTACGGATATTTTTTGCATTCTAATACTATATGTAGTATGTCAAGAATAAAAACACACTATATCTATATTAATTTTGTTGATTATAGTTTGTGTTACGATTAAGTTTGAAAATATCAAAGTAATAAAAGAATAGTGATGACTACAAAATACCCAAAAAAATTTGATGTTAAAACAGATAACTCCCAAGATGATTTGCTAACAGCTTTTGGTAAGGCTACTCTGCAAGATCGATATTTATTAGAAGGGGAAAGTTATCAAGATCTTTTTGCCAGGGTAGCGCAGCATTATGCTGATGATGCAGATCATGCAAATCGTTTATATAGCTATATTAGTAAATTATGGTTTATGCCAGCTACTCCTATTCTAAGTAATGGAGGTACTAATCGTGGTATGCCAATTTCTTGTTTTCTCAATGAAACAAACGATAGTTTGCATGGTATCGTTGATCTTTGGACGGAAAATATTTGGCTTGCGTCTCGTGGTGGTGGAATAGGAAGCTATTGGGGTAATATTCGCTCTATTAATGAAAAAGTTCGTGGTAACGGTAAGACTTCTGGTGTTGTGCCTTTTATGAAGGTGCAAGATTCGATGACTTTAGCTATTTCTCAAGGTTCTTTAAGAAGAGGAAGTTCCGCGGTTTATTTACCTGTTGACCATCCAGAAATTGAAGAGTTTATTGATCTTCGTAGGCCAACTGGTGGCGATTCAAACAGAAGATGTTTGAATATTCATCATGGCGTGGTGCTTTCTGACGCCTTTATGCAGGCAGTGACTGATAATAAAGATTGGGATTTGATTAGTCCTCGTACTAAGGAAGTGATGCACACAGTTAAAGCTCGCGATCTATGGGTGAAGATTTTAACTACCAGAATTGAAACAGGCGAACCATATGTTTTGTTCATTGATGCAGTAAATCGTCATATTTCAGAGCATCATAAGAAACTAGGCTTATATGTGAAGACTTCAAATCTATGTAGCGAGATTACATTACCAACAGGGATTGATCATCTAGGTAATGAGCGCACAGCAGTATGTTGTTTATCTTCGCTTAATTTAGAATATTTTAATGATTGGAAAGAGGATCTTGATTTTATTCCAGATGTGATGAGATTCTTAGATAATGTGTTAGAGGATTTTATTCAGACAGCGCCGGATGAAATGCATAGAGCAAAATACTCGGCAATGCGCGAACGTAGTATTGGTCTTGGTGTGATGGGGTTACATTCATTCTTACAAGCTAATAATGTTCCGATTGAATCTGTGATGGCAAAGGTTTGGAATAATAAATTATTCGCTCATGTTGGAAAGGAAGTAGATCGTGCTTCTGTATTGATTGCAGAAGAGAGAGGTCCTTGTCCCGACGCTGAAGAATGTGGCATCAAAGAAAGATTCAGTAATAAAATGGCGATTGCGCCAACGGCTTCTATCTCAATCATTACCGGTAATGCTTCACCTGGGATTGAGCCATATGCTGCTAATAGCTTTACGCAGAAAACATTGACAGGTTCTTTTACTGTGCGTAATAAACATTTGGAAGCGCTGCTAATTAAAAAGGGTTATAATAACGAGCAAGTTTGGTCTTCTATTTCAACACATGAAGGGTCTGTAAGTCATTTGACTTTCCTGATGGATCATGAAAAAGATGTATTTAAAACAGCTTATGAAATTGACCAAAGATGGTTAATAGAACTTGCGGCTGATAGAACGCCTTATATTTCCCAAGCTCAGTCTTTGAATATATTCTTACCTGGTGATGTGAGTAAAAAATATTTGAATGATGTCCATTTTATGGCCTGGAGACTTGGGGTGAAAAGCTTATATTATTGTCGTTCTACTTCAATTCAAAGAGCGGATAAAGTCTCGCATTTGGTAGAGAAAGTAAATTTAGATCAGCCAGAGGAAGCTAAGGCTGATAAATATGATGAGTGTTTAGCTTGTCAGTAGGGTGGAATCGTATTTCGTCATAACGAGGCGCGCATGCGTGCCGTGGTTATCCAGTTAAATATTTATATTTTTCTGGATTGTCACTTCGGCTCTGGGCCTCCTCGCAATGACGATGGTGTATAGAAAGTGAGACCTAGGCCTAGCCATGGACTCAAACAAACAATAAAAAAGAGAAAAAAATGTCATTATTAGATGCAAAGCCGATTTATAAGCCTTTTTCTTATCCATGGGCTTATGAAGCTTGGCATATTCAGCAGAAGATTCATTGGCTTCCAGAAGAAGTTCCACTTGCTGATGATGTCAAAGATTGGAAATATAATTTAAGCGCTGGTGAGAAATTCCTTCTAACCCAGATTTTCCGTTTCTTTACTCAGGCTGATATTGAAGTAAATAATTGTTATATGAAACATTATTCTAGAGTATTTCAACCGATTGAAGTGCAAATGATGTTGGCTTCTTTTTCTAATATGGAAACTATCCATATTGCGGCTTATTCTCATTTACTTGATACCGTTGGTATGCCAGAGATAGAATATCAAGCCTTCATGAAATATAAAGAAATGAAGGATAAATATGATTACATGCAGAAATTCGGCGTAGATACTAAAGAGGATATTGCTATTACTCTTGCTGTTTTTGGTGCTTTTACCGAGGGGCTACAGCTTTTCGCTTCTTTTGCTATTTTGCTTAACTTCCCACGTTTTAATAAAATGAAGGGCATGGGGCAGATCGTCACTTGGTCTGTGCGCGATGAGACGCTTCATACTAATTCTATTATCATGCTCTTTAAGACCTTTATTCGTGAGAATCCAGAAGTGTGGAACGAGAAGGTTCGTGGCGCTCTATATGAAGCCTGCAGCACTATCGTGCATTTTGAAGATGCTTTTATTGATCTTGCTTTTGAAGTGGGTGGTATTGAAGGTTTAACTGCGCGTGAAGTGAAGCAATATATTCGCTATATTGCAGATAGGCGTCTTATGCAGCTTGGGCTAAAAGAAATTTATTTAGTCGATAGTAATCCACTTCCGTGGCTAGATGAAATTTTAAACGGCGTTGAACATACTAATTTCTTTGAAAACAGAGTAACTGAATATACTAAAGCCGCTACTACTGGATCATGGGAAGATGTGTTCGATGCTATGGATGGAAACTCAGATCCAGCGCAAGAAAAGCTGTTTGACCAAGGGGTTTGATCAGAGAAATGATTCTTGAAAAGATAATATTAGGCATCACTCTTGCCGCTCCCATCGGTCCTGTGACTATTGAAATGATCTCTAGGGGGCTCGAGAGAGGGTTCTGGGCTGCGTTTCAGATCCGTCTTGGTGCTGCTGCTGGAAATGTTTTGTGGCTAGTTGGAGCTTTCTTTGGCTTATCATCACTAATCCAATATCCATTGATAATAAAATGCATCAGTTTTATAGGTTCATTGTACCTAATAATTATAGGCATTAAACATTTTAAAAAGAAAAAAGTGAATTCCACCGTCTCATCTACATCCTTAAACCTAGAGCGTAATGGCTTATTAGTTGGCTTTCTTATTTCTTTAGTAAATCCTATCGGGATTATATTTTGGCTAAGTATTTTTATCACCAGCATGGGCACGCAAGAAATTAATATAATTAATTTGGCCTATAATTTTTTCATTATCGTTGGCATTTTGCTATGGGGTGCTGGTTTAAGTGCAATGTTAGCATGGGGAAAGCACCTTGTTACTCATGATAAATTAATTGTCATTTCAAGGCTAGCTGGCGCGCTACTAATCCTTTTGGGGTTAAAGTATTTATGGGCTAATGTCAGTGGCTTGCTGTAGGTTATTATTATAGTTTACTTTAAAAAATGGGCGTTATCTAGGCTAGCATAATAAGTAATTTTATTAAACTTCAGCAAACTTTTTCTTACTTTGATACAATATTTCAATTGTAGGCCTCCCATTTTTTGATTATAATGCTCCTAAAAAACGGAACAATATGCCACATGATGATGTGCCTTTAAGCGGCGATAATCACGAGCCTGCATTAGATCTAATACTATTAAATCCCGCTAAGCTTAATTATTACGAAGTGCCAAATGAACACACTGCTGATGTGGTAGAGCCTCATGAATATATAAATATTTTTCAAGCTGTAAGGAAAGGGAGCGTAACTGAAGTATCAAGATTTTTAGCAGAAGGCGTGGATGTTAATTCTACTAACCGAGAAGGTGGTACAGCTTTAATTAAGGCTGCTGAATTTCGAAGCGCTGAAGTTGCAAAGATACTAATTGACGCTGGTGCAAATATTAATGCTGGCACTAAATATCACTATACAGCTTTGATGTATGCTATTAGGAACGAAGATCTAAAAATGATCAAATTGTTAACTCTCTCTGGTGCTGCTCTTGAGGATGATTTTACTGCTCTAATGTTTGCTAGCGTTTCTGGAAAAGCAAGAGCGGCAAAGCTTTTAATTAGCGCGGGAATTAATATTAATGCTAAGACTCAAGAAGGTATTACTGCTTTGATGTTTGCAGCTCGATGTGGACACACGGAAGTTATAATGCTGCTAGTTGGCGCAGGAGCTAATGTTGAGCTTCAGGATAATGATGGTTGGACTGCCGCCCTAGTTGCATCTAGAAACGGTAAGTCAGATAATTACAATGAAGGGGCAGCAGAGGGAGAAAAGATATATGTTAGAAAGGCTATGGAAAATTTAGGGCAAGTAGCTTATCAATATAATATGACAGGAGTTGGTGGTGATATATTGAAAACACTACCACAAGATGTGCTTGGTGGTGTGCTGACACCATATCTAACAATGAAAGATGTAAAAGCGATTCAAAGAGAAATTAGGTCAGAATTTCCATCAGTTAAAGAGCGTTCGATATGGATACGCGGATATTATGCTATGAAGAATCTATTGCACGATGATGGCGGTGACTCAGGTCGTGTTATAAGTTAATTACTCTACGTAATATTTCGTAACATTTTTTTGCTTGTGTACTCGGGGTAAAAAAGGCGATAATGTAGGTCAAGATAAGATAAATATAGCCTATTTATGCAGTTTCAAACCACGATTCA
>CAYTBU010000032.1:9226-15673 GCA_964436105.1 uncultured Rickettsiaceae bacterium
AGTAAGGGGCTTGCTAAAGGCGCTTCGCTTGAGAATGCTGTTGGTATTGAAGATGACAAGATTTTAAATGAAGATGGTCTTCGTTTTGAAGATGAGTTTGTAAGACATAAATTACTTGATGCTGTTGGCGATTTTTATACCGCTGGTAACCTGATTATTGGTAGCTTTTCTTGCTATAAAACTGGCCATGCGCTTAATAATCAACTACTCCGCAAATTATTCTCCGATCCCCAAAATTATAAATTGATCACCGCGTGATTAATGTAGTAAATTACTATAATGAATCGTCATTGCGAGGAGATCTTAAGATCGACGTGGCAATCCAGACATCGCGAGCACGTAGTAAATGTTAAACTGGATGGCCATGCAGCTAGCGCGCTCGCCATGACGATTAGTTGAATCACCTCTAGTCTTTAGGCCTCAGCGCTAAAGAAATTAAATATAATATGCCACTTAAAATAACTATCCCCAATTCTTGCATGACTACGTAAATAGTAGGTTTGCTTAATTTGACGGGTAATATTCCATCTAATGTTGTTGCGTGTAGTAAAGGAGTTTGTGCGATAATTCTACCAAGTGGATCAATAATGGCTGAGATGCCACTACCTGCAACTCTTACAAAAGGTAGGCCATTTTCTACCGCGCGCATTCTTGCCATGTGGAAATGTTGGTATGGGCCAGTTGAATAACCATACCAAGAGTCATTAGTTAAATTAATAATCACATCAGCATTTTTAGTTATTGATTCTCTAGGGAAGATTGCTTCATAGCAAATAAGTGGTCTTATTTTAAGGTTGAACTGCGGTAAGGTAACTATCTCGCCACCTTTCCCTGCGCTATAGTCAAGAAGTCCTGGAGTAAGCTTTTTTAATAGAGGAAAAAATGATCTTAAGGGGATATATTCACCAAATGGAACTAAGTGAGCTTTATTATAATTGAATAACACATTACTAGATTGATTAATAGCATAGGCAGAGGTGTATAAATGAGGCTCTCCAGTTGCTGTCATGGTTTGGTTTACTCCGCCAGTAATTAGCACTGTATTTGGGTAAATAATCGCTGATTGGAGCAATTGTCTGATAGCGCTATAATCATAAGGGGCCGTTACTGCTGCTTCTGACCATAAAATGATATCTGGCACAAAGCCAGTATCAATCACAGACATATTAACATGAGAGCGGAGATTAGACCAAAAAAGATCTTCATCCCATTTTTCTGATTGTGCTATATTTGGCTGAACCAAACGTAATTTAACTGAGCTAAAAATGGTTGGATTGTTGTTTAACCTCCATTCACCGAAGGTAAAGACAGCAATGATGATTAAGCTTGAAGTGAGGTAATATTTAAATCTTAAAGGGCTGAATAAATGGATCGCATTAAATGAAATGAAAGCAACGATAAGGCTCATACCATAGATGCCAAAGACGCTACCGATTTGTATGAGTTCATTTGAAAATGCTAAGCTATATCCAAGCAGGTTCCATGGTAGGCCAGTAAATAGCCAAGATCTTAGCCATTCGAATCCAACCCAGATTAAACTTAAATATAAAGTATAATAAGGTGAGGATCTAAAACGCCAAGATAGCATAGAGCTAAAGGCAATAAAGAAGGCTAGGAAGAAGGGTAGGCCAAAAAGTGCAAAAGGTATGGCCCACCAGAAATCAGTTATATATACGCTAACTCCAAGCGATATCCAGTATAGGCTAGAAGTAAAAAATCCAAAGCCAAACCAAAATCCATAGATAAAAGCTTCGTTTCTTGAATCTGCATTTTTAATAAAATAACCAAGAACGCCAAGAGATAATAACGCTGGAACAAAGAAAGTTGGTGCAAAAGCAAGGCTCAAAATCAGGCCAAATAAGTATAAAGATTTTTTTGGATTATTTTCAATTTTTGTAAACATATATTTCTCTCGTAAACTTGACAAAACTTTATCATATAGCTACAATCCTAGCTATTATGAAAGCACTCTATCATTATCCATTGTGTCCCTTTTCACGACAGGGGCGTATTATACTAAAAGAATTAGACTCTCCTCTTGGTTTAGTCAAGGAAGATTTTTGGTTGCGTCGCCCAGAATTCCTAAAGCTTAACCCATCGGGTGAGGTTCCTGTAATTATGGAGCTTTCCGGGGCTGTCATTTGTGGTATTTATCCAATAATTGAATATTTAAATGCAAAGCATCCATCTTCTTTAATGGATGAAGATCTTGAAAAAGCCAGTGAGATCAGAAGGCTTGTATTTTGGTTTAATGATAAATTTTATCGCGAAGTGACTAAATGGATCTTGGATGAGAAACTAATCCGTTTGCTCAGCCGCGCTGGCTCTCCTCGTACTGATTATATTAGGGCGGCAAAGTCAAATTTGCATCATCATATGGGTTATATATCAAGAATCCTTGCAGAGCGTAGTTGGCTTGCTATTGATGGGAGAATGACTTTTGCCGATATAGCCTGTGCTAGCCATTTATCTGTGCTTGATTATTTTGGTGAGATTAATTGGGATAATTACCAGGAAGTCAAAGATTGGTATTCCATCATCAAATCTCGCCCAAGTTTCTCATCATTACTTCAAGACAGCATTCCAGGATTCTTCCCACCCGCACATTATTCTGATTTAGATTTTTAACCCTACTTCGTATCTCCCCAGTTTTTTGCTGATTTAATATCCACAACCATGGGAATGTCTAAATTAATGACATTTTCCATGGCTTGTTTGATAATCATAGTAGCATTAGGGGCATCTTTTTCTGAGACTTCAAAAATCAATTCATCATGAATTTGTAGGAGCATTGAGGCTTCAATATTATGTTCTTGCAGAGCTTTACTGCTTGCTATCATTGCAAGTTTGGCGATATCTGCAGCTGATCCTTGAATTGGAGCGTTAATAGCGGCTCTCTCTGAGAAGCTTCTATTCATAAAATTTGAATTATTGATATTAGGTAAGAAGCATTTTCTATCTAATATATTCTCAACATAACCATTAGCATGGGCGGATAGCTTAGTTTTATTCATATATTTTTCAATTCCAGGATATTCAGCAAAGTAACTAGTAATATAGTTTGCTGCTTCTTGCCTTGTAATACCTAGTTGTTTTGCTAGGCCAAAGGCACTAATGCCATAAATAATACCAAAATTGATGGCTTTTGCGCGGCGGCGTAGATCTGGGGTTATCTCAGTTTTAAAGATTTGTTTTGCAGTTGCATGGTGAATATCAATATTGTTGCGGAAGGCTTCTTGCATGGTCTCGATGTTTGCGATCTTGCTTAGGATACGAAGCTCTATTTGTGAATAATCAGCGGCTATGAGTAAATATCCTGGCTTGGCGATGAAAGCTTTGCGTATTTTTGCCCCTTCCACACTTTTGATTGGTATATTTTGTAAATTGGGATCCTGGGAACTAAGGCGTCCAGTGGAGGTGGTATTTTGAATGAAAGTTGTATGTACTCGGCCAGTTAGCTTGTTTATTTGTTTTGGTAGAGTATCAATATAAGTATTTTTGAGTTTGGTTAGAGCGCGCCAGCGAATGAGATGATCTGCTATTTCGTAACCAGACTCACTTAAGTGTTCTAGAATTTCTATGCCTGTAGCAAAAGTCTTAGCTTTACTAGAAATTTTGCCTCCAGGGAGTTTTAGTTTTTCAAACAAAACTTCACCAAGCTGTTTTGGTGAGGCGATGTTAAATTCACAGTCAGAAAGTTCAAAAATCCTTTCTTCTAGTGTTTTAATTTCAGTAACAAAATCTGCTGACATTAATTCTAATATATTCTTATCAATCAGAATGCCTTCGCGCTCCATTTCATAAAGCAAGAAAGTAAGGGGCAGGTCGATATCGTAGTATATGCTAAAAGCTTTATTCTCGCGTAGTTTAGCCTTTAATTCATCATATTTAGCAAAAAATGAATGAATGCCGGGTATTAGCCAGAAATCATAAGGCGGCTGGGGGAGGCCTGCGGAAGTAGCATAATGCATCAAAGCGAGATCCTCAAAGCTATGAAAGTCGATATTTTCTTTCGCAATAATTTTGAGCATGGATTTTAGGTTCACAGTCAATTTAGTGACGGATTGATCGCGTAGAAGGGTAAAGACTTTATCAATAGATGGGTCGTTTAATTTTATACTCGCAACAGCATTATCTTTTGTGGCAAGCAGGAATTCATCCGATGATAAATATATCGCTAAGCTACCGGATTGGCGAGCTGATGATATAATATGATCGATGTTGCCATCAAGTGGCCCCCCGAGGTTAAAGCTTTGCTGCGTAGGTTGTTTTATTGGTTCAAGGTCGATACCAAAAAGTCTTTCTGCCCTTGGAATCAGAGATTTAAAACCATATTCAACTATAAAATTAACAAGCTTATCACGTTTTGGTAATGACCATGTAATCTTAGTAATATCAATATCTAAATCTTTTTTTAGCCCTACTAAATCCCAGGATAATAAAGCGTTCTCTTTATTTGACTCAATAGCTTGTCTACGCTTTTCTTGGGGGATTTCGTTAACGCCTTCTAAAAGTTGATGTAACGAACCAAATTTGCCAATTAATTCAGCAGCGGTTTTGGGTCCAATGCTAGGTACGCCGGGTACATTATCTGATTTATCACCGATTAATGATAGTACGTCCCTAACTTTATCAGGTAGTACGCCAAATTTTTCAAATACCTCAGCCTCTTTTATATACTTACTCTTCATAGGATCATAAAAAATGACGTCATCTGAAATGAGCTGCATTAAGTCTTTATCCGAAGAAATAATTATTGATTTTTTCCCTGCGCTAGATAGCTGAGATGCGAGGCTGGCTATTACATCGTCTGCTTCAACTCCAGCTTGTTCTAGAATATTAAAATTTAGAGCTTCTGCAGCAAGCCTGACTAATGGAAGTTGGCTCCTTAATTCTTCCGGGGTAGGTGGGCGATGAGCTTTGTATTCATTATATAGGCTATGCCTGAAATTTTTACCAGGAGCATCAAATACAATAACTGCGTTTGTGGGTTTGAAGTCGTTTAAAACTTTAAGTAACATTGAGGTAAAGCCGTATAAAGCACCAACCTGCAGTCCAGACGGGCTTGTAAGAGGTGGTTGGACATGAAAAGCACGAAAAACAAATCCGTATCCGTCAATGATTAAGGTCGGGCTAGCCATATGCCTATTTTTTTAATTGCTTTGTATGTTTGAAAGTCAGTATAGAGTTTTCTTTTATATCTTTAGTTTTGTGAGGTATAGTCATAGTTTCTACCCACTCTTTGTGTGTAGAATATTTAGAAGGTTCGGGTTTAAATGAATCATTTTGTGTGTTAGGTTTATTATGGTCTGATAGTAATAATTTTATGGGGTCCATCTCTTTTTTGTCTGCGTTTAAAGCGCGAGTGTTTGTTGGCTTATACGCTTTACTTAGTAGAGTTGTGTCTGATTCTCTGATTACTTTAAGATCAGAATCTTTAGTATAGTTTATTGTTTCATTTTGCAGAGCTGGGTTAGGAGCTGGCGTTCTTTCAGCGCAGCCAAAAAGCATAAGTGATATTAGGATAAAACGCATATTTTGTTGTTATAGGTGATAATTTATCATAATAACCTATGTTCGTAAGTTGGTAAATAAAAAAAGCCCTCGAAAACTAAGTATCGAGGGCTTTTTTAGCTTAAAAACAAAGTGCTAATTACTCAGCAGTTTTATCATCAGCTTTTTTCATTTCTTCTGTAGCAGAAGTTGAAGAATCTTGAGTTGTAGGAGCTGGAGCAGCTGCTGCAAATACAGATGAAGCTAAAAGTAGAGATGCAACTAGTGCGATAATTTTGTTCATAATAAACCTATTGATTAAAAAGTTTGTAAGGCGATTATATATCTCGCTTATTACCTTTGCAAGGGTTTTTTTATGGATTATAAAGAAAAAAAAGAAAAGAGGCTTTTTTGCCACGGTATTTTATTATAATAGATAATAAAATCTGTTTTAGATAAAAAATCTAATAAAACTAGAGTCTGTGTTATTTTAACAAAATTAAAAAAGAATGGCTTTTTTGGCGTAATTACCTTATAAATACGCACAATTAATTAAAGTAGGAGACAAGGCATGTCCACACAATATGTATATGTAATGAAAGGGCTTAGCAAAAATATAAATGGTAAGCAGATTCTGAAAGAGACTTGGTTATCTTTTTTGCCTGGGGCTAAGATTGGTATTATTGGTCATAACGGAGCTGGTAAATCGACTCTACTTAGAATATTAGCTGGTGAAGATAAAGATGTTGATGGTGAAGCTTGGGCCATGGAAGGCCTGAAAGTAGGGTACTTAGCACAGGAGCCTAAGCTTAATGCAAGTAAAAATGTTTTTGATAATATAATGGAGAGTTTGGCTGATAAAAAGGCTCTTATAGATGATTTTAATGAGATTAGTGCTCGTTTTGCAGAGGAAATGAGCGATTATGAGATGAATGATTTATTGATGAAGCAAGC
>CAYTBU010000033.1:0-15428 GCA_964436105.1 uncultured Rickettsiaceae bacterium
TACTTGAAACCCAGGAGTTACTCCGGCTTCAAAAGGAAATTGCCGTATAATGCTTTGGCAAAAACCGTGTATTGTTTGAATTTGCACTTGTTCAGAAGAGTTTAGGAGTGAGTAAAATAGGTTTTTAGCTACATTTTTTTCAATATTTGTTGGAGAGCGCCCTAATAATAGAAGTAAATTTCGTTCTAATTCTTCCGCGCCGCATTTGCTCCAATAGATAAGTTTGTGATTTATACGCTCAAGCATTTCGCTTGCAGCAGCTTTGGTGAAAGTAAGGCAAAGAATCTTTTGAGGTTTGATGCCAGACAATAGTAGTTTTAGCACTCGGTCTGTCAGAATTTTAGTCTTCCCAGTACCAGCTGATGCCGATACCCAGACTGATTTAGATGGATCTGATGACCTGGTTTGTTCGTGGTTATGTTGTAACATCGTTATCTAGATAATATTTGTTTACTAATAAATGACCATATATTATAATGGCACATATAGGTTAAATTATATATTAATTTTTTGGAGATTATCATGATTAAAATTTGTTTTCGTCAATTTGTTCTTTTGGCTGTTGTTTGTTTGGGTTTAAGTGGTTGTACGCGTGATTTATCAAGTAATGTATATACTAGTGATTCAACATTGAGTCTAACTTTGGAAGGCACTATTATAGCTGCGCGTGCTGTTACTATTAAGAACTCTGATCGCCCAATGGATGCTACGACTGGTCTCGTTACAGGTGGTTTAGCTGGAGGAGTTATTGGTAATTCTTTGGGTAGTGGTGGAGGCCGTACAGGTGCTACTATCGGTGGCGCTTTGGTTGGAGCTGGTATCGGTGCTGTGATTGAAAATAAAATGAATCAAAGCAAGGGTCTTGAATATATCGTCAAAATCGATATGTCTAAATTTAAAGATGGATATTACGAAGGTAATACAGCAATGCGTAATGTTTTATCAACTGCCAAAACCAGCGGTCTTGTAACAGTTGTACAATCTGGTAAAGAAGCCGCTTTAAGGGAAGGTCAAAGAGTATATGTGATCTTTTCAGATAATCGTACTCGCGTGATTCCTGCTAACTAATATGCAATTGAGAAATATTTTATTAGTTATTATAATTGGGAGCATGATTTCTTCATGCTCCTTAACTACCGTCCGTCGCACCTCTGATCATATCAGTGCTTTACGTGATAAAAAGATTGTAGTCTTGCCACCAAAAGTTGAAGTCAATATGCTTGAATTTAGTGGTAAGAAGCAACGTATGTATGATTTTGAATATTATTTAGAAGGTATTATCGCTGATAATATTACTGAAATATTACATGAGAATCATTTGAAGTCTAAGTTTTTACATAGAAGAGAAATATATGATAAAAAATTAGTTGAAACAGATGGTAGAATACAAGATAGAGCTAATGAGATATTAGGTGAATTATATACCACTGTATCTATGCCTACTAAACAAGCCTACGAAATTCAGAAAAATATTGATTGCAGTATAGCATCTGACTTAGGTACTAAATCTGACAGTGATGTTATTGCTATAGTACAATATGATCAAAAATCAAAAACTACTGGCGCAAAAACTGGCGAGTTTTTGATGGCTGTATTAGTTGGTAGTTCTAGTAATGATAAGGCTGCAGAGCGGTCTGTTATGCTAATTAGTTTCATTGACGCAAAAACGGGGAAATTAATTTGGTCTAATTTATCTTTAGATGAAAAAAGAATATTTGGCGCTATGACCGTTGGTACAAGTCATCGTGCTGCTGATGCCAAACATTTGCGTGCTTTAATGACCAATACTCTTCGCCCTATCTGGTCGGAGAAGTAATAGCTTACTCGCTCTTCATTTGCTTGATCTGATAATTGAACTCTGCGCCGTAAATAAAAAGCATGCTCACGATATAGAAAAACAGCATTGTAATTATTATGCTTCCGAGTGAGCCATATATAAAATTAAATTGGCGATAGTAAACAAGATAATTAGATAATAAGTAACCACTTATTCCCCATAGTATTACGGTGAGTACTCCACCTGGCACTACTTCTTTAAAAGTAATTTTTTTATTTGGTAGGATAAAGTAGAATGTCGTTGTTGTAAGGAAGAGTGATCCCCAAATTAATAAATATCTAAAATACCCCCAGAAGGCGACATAGCTATTTAGAATATTTTGTAACTCTGGGATTTTACTCAATCCCACTGGAATAATCACTAATAAAAACATAGCAAAAGAGATCAAGATATTAATGATCAAGAATTGTAATATGCTCAGCAATCTTCTGAATAGATAGGGAGGGGGGGTGTTAATATTATAGACTCTATTGAGTATTGTTCTCATTCCTTCTACAAAAGAAGATGAGGTCCAGACCGTACCAATAACAGCAAGAGTCAGTAAACTACCAGGAGGAGCTGTGACCATTTCATAAATTCTATCTTTTATTGCGGCGGTAGCATTCTCTGGTAAATTAGTGATTATAAACTCAACAAAATAAGCGCCTAGTTCCGAGGCCCCAATAAAACTAGTTAGAGCTAGAAAAAACACTATAAAAGGAAAGAGAGAAAGCAGCACTAAAAACGACATATAGCCAGCATGTTCTACGCCATCATGGGCTATAGTTTTTTCAAGCGCACGCCAGAAACATAGAAGCCATTTTTTCACAATCTTGTACCCTTTACTTTCCCCAGAGATTTTTCATCTTATCAAAAAAACCTGTTTCAGTATTATTATGCATAGAAAGCTCTTTGTCTAGTTCTTCTAGCAAAGTTTGTGCTTTTGTAGTTAAAGTTTTTGGTACTTCTACAAAAATATGCGCAATCATGTCTCCTCTATTAGAACTACGTACTTTGCTCATGCCTTTGTCGCGTATTTTTAGGCGATCACCATTTTGTGTACCTTTAGGGATTTTTAGCTTTACTACGCCGCCTTCAATAACAGGGACTTCTATATCGCCACCTAAAGCCGCCATAGTAAATCCTATTGGAAGTTTGCAGTGCAAATCGGATCCTTCTACTTTAAAAATTGGGTGAGATACTACATTTACAAAAATATATAAATCACCAGACGTTCCACCTCGAGCTCCAGCCTCTCCTTCGCCAGATAAACGGATTCGAGTTGAGTCTTCTATACCCGCTGGAATGCTTACTTTAAGAGATTTTTTTTCATTATAGCGGCCATGTCCATGACATTTTTTGCATGGGTTTTTGATTATTTTTCCACTACCACTACAATGGTTGCAAGTTTGTTCCATAGCAAAGAAACCTTGCTGAACGCGAGTTACCCCATGTCCGCCGCAAGCATGGCAACTAGAAAAACCATTACTATCGGTTGTGCCTTTACCCGCGCATGGGCTGCACTTAATGGCGGTAGAGAAAGAAATATTTTTTTCTATACCAGTAAATGCCTCTTCTAATGAAATTGAGATATTATATTTTAAGTCAGATCCTCTTACTTCTGGAGAGCGGTGTGCGCTACGACGTCCACCGCCACCTCCCATGAATTCATTAAAGAAATCACCAAAAATATCATGCTGTTGATTAAATCCTCCCTGATGAGACCCTCCGGATCTGCCTCCTTCGAATGCTTGATGTCCTAACTGGTCGTAAGCTGCGCGTTTCTGATCGTCTTTTAAGATTTCATAAGCTTCGGCGAGTTCTTTAAATTTTTTCTCAGCTTCTTTATTGTTTGGGTTTTGATCTGGGTGATATTTCATCGCCAGTTTACGGTAGGATTTTTTGATTTCATCAGCTGAAGCGCCTTTTTTGAGTTCTAGCACTTCATAATAATCACGTTTAGACATTTTTCCTCTTTATATATCAGGGGGGCGTCATTGCTAGGAGGTCAAAGGGCCGACGCTGCAATCCAGTGAACTTACTTATCACTTATAGCCCAAAGGGCTACGAAGATCGTTCAAATGACGATCTTACTGGATTGCCAGGGAGCTAAAGCTCCTCGCAATGACGAAAGTAATTATATTACTTTTTCGTTAGATCCTCATAATCAGCATCGACTACTTTACCATCATCACTGTTGCCTTGAGAGTCTTCCTTATGCTCATGGGATTCTCCCCCTTGAGCTTCCGGTGATTGTTGCATTGCAGCGCCAATAGCCATGCTTGCATTCATTAAAGCTTCGGTTTTAGCTTTTAATTGTGCGATGTCTTCAGAATCCAAACAAGCTTTAAGGTCACTTACTGCTTGCTCTGCTGCTGATTTTTCACTAGCGCCGATTTTATCACCATATTCTTTCAGGCTTTTTTCAGTAGCGTGGATCATACCATCAGCATGGTTACGTGCCTCAATTAGTTCTTTACGTTCTTTGTCTTTCGAAGCGTTTTCCTCAGCGTCTTTTACCATTTGCTCAATTTCGCTATCGCTTAATCCACCAGAGGCTTGAATTGCAACTTTTTGCTCTTTGCCACTTGCTTTATCTTTTGCCGAGACATGTACAATACCATTTACGTCAATATCAAAAGTCACTTCAATTTGTGGCATTCCTCTTGGAGACGGTGGAATTCCTTCTAAATTAAATTGACCGAGCAGTTTATTGTGCGCCGCGATTTCACGTTCACCTTGGAACACTCTGATAGTGACAGCATGTTGATTGTCGTCAGCGGTTGAGAATGTTTGGCTTTTATTTGTTGGAATTGTAGTATTACGATCGATTAATCTTGTAAATACCCCGCCTAAAGTTTCAATACCTAGTGATAATGGAGTAACGTCTAAGAGCAATACGTCTTTAACATCACCTTGTAACACGCCCGCTTGAATAGCGGCTCCTAATGCTACTACTTCATCTGGATTGACTCCACGATGAGGTTCGCGTCCAAAAAGTTCTTTTACCCTTTCAACTACTTTAGGCATTCTGGTCATACCACCAACAAGAATCACTTCGTCAATCTCAGAAGCTTTAAGACCAGCGTCTTTCATAGCTTTACGACAAGGTTCGATAGTGCCTTCAATTAAATCTTCAACTAATGACTCAAGTTTAGCTCTAGAGAGTTTAATATTAAGATGTTTTGGGCCAGAGGCGTCAGCTGTAATATAAGGTAGATTAACATCAGTTTGTTGAGTAGAAGATAGTTCTTTCTTAGCTTTCTCAGCGCCTTCTTTCAAACGTTGCAACGCTAGTGGATCTTTTTTAAGATCAATGCCAGTTTCTTTTTTGAATTCATCGATGAGGTAGTTTAACACTTTTGTATCAAAATCTTCACCACCAAGGAAAGTATCACCGTTAGTTGCTTTTACTTCAAATACTCCATCACCAATTTCTAGAATGGAAACGTCAAAAGTACCGCCACCAAGATCGTATACTGCTATAGTTTTAGAGCCAGATTTATCAAAGCCATAAGATAAAGCTGCAGCTGTTGGTTCATTAATAATACGAAGTACTTCAAGTCCAGCAATGCGTCCTGCATCTTTTGTTGCTTGTCTTTGTGCGTCGTTAAAATAAGCTGGCACGGTAATGACGGCTTGCGTTACTTTTTCACCGAGATAATTTTCAGCTGTTTCTTTCATTTTTTGTAAGATATAAGCGCTTACCTGACTTGGTGAGTATTTTTCGCCTTTTACTTCTACCCAAGCATCGTTATTGTCGGCTTTTACAATATTATAAGGCACTAAATCTTGATCTTTCTTGACCATAGGATCCGTAAAATTCCGGCCGATTAAGCGTTTGATTGCAAATAAAGTGTTCTTTGGATTAGTAACAGCTTGTCTTTTTGCTGGGTCGCCAATTAAAATTTCATTATTATCAGCAAATGCTACCATTGATGGGGTGATGTTGATGCCTTCAAGGTTCGCTATTACTTTAGCTTCCTTGCCTTCCATTACTGCAACGCATGAATTTGTTGTTCCTAGATCTATACCTATGATTTTAGCCATAAAATGCCTCATTTAAATTGATGTTATTTCCGGGTTTCTTTTCCCTATGTTTTTGGATATAGTAATTAAATTATATTTTTACAAGACCATAGATAATTATTTTTTGAGAAAATTATGCAAAAACTTATTCAAACATTCAAATTACTTACTTTTATTCTTTGTTTTAATAGCTTTATGTCAGTGGCAGAAGTGAATATTAAGCCAGAAGTTGTGGCGAAGGCTAAAAAATCTATTGTCACTATTCAATCTAGAATCTCGATGTCGGCTTATAAATTTCCTGGCAGTTGGAGTGGCACAGGATTTGTTGTAGATAAAAAGAACGGTTTTATTGTGACTAATGAGCATGTAGTAGGTGGCGCTTCTATAGGCACTTACTTTGTTACTTTTGATAATGGTCAGCAGGCTGAGGCTAAATTAGCATATTATGATGTATGGCAAGATCAAGCGATATTAAAAGTCAATCCAGAAGATGTGCCAAAGACTGTAGAAGAAATATCTTTTACTGCTGACCAGCCTTCTCTTAATCAGTCAGTTTTTATCATTGGTAACAATGAAGGACAAGAATTCTCGATTCATAATGGTATCCTATCAAATCTTTATGATATCAATGGCGCGATGCCGCAACACTCTTATATTATAAGTCTTAATGCCGCAGGTGGATCAAGTGGATCTCCTATCCTTAATTTAAAGGGGCAGGCGATAGGTTTGAATTATGGATCAGGTGGTACTTTTGCAATTGCTTTAAAGGGCGAATATGTTACTAAAGCACTAGATGCATTAAAAGCTAGAAAGATGCCAAAACGCCAACATATTGGTGTCATATGTCAGCTTTATTCTTTGGATAAGGCGGTGAAACATAGGAATTTTCCTAAAGATGTCATGGATCAATATATTAAAGATTTTCCAGATACGCGAAATAGAGCTTTGATGGTAAAAAATACATTAAATAGCTCTCCAGCGTTTAAAGAACTAAAGCCAGGCGATATAATTTGGGCGGTAAATGATCAACCTGTGTCTGCTAGTTTATATATTCTAGATAATGCGATGGATAATGCAAAAGAGTCTGTAAAGCTTACTATCTATCGCAATGGCGAAAAATTAGATAAGGTGCTGCAAGTCTATAATATTGAGGCGCATAAAGTTGCCAGAATGCTTAATTTCGCTGGGGCAACATTCTTTGAGGCCGACGATTATTGTAGCGATAAGTCAGGCGTGCAGATCGGCGGTCTCATGGTGGCTAATGTCCAAACTGGTAGTAGTTTTAGCTCTATTCCATTAAGTTTTACGCAAAGTGATCGTCAGTTTTATAGGCTTGCTATACAAGCTGTGGATTTTGTAAAATTATCTAGTCTTGATGATTTAATAAAGGTTGTGCCAGATCTTATTGCTAAGAAGTTTATCACAGTAGATTTTAAGAATCGCCAACCCTTGTTTCAGCCGTTTGATAATATTCTAATATCAGACCATACTGATTTATCTAGTGATATTACTTTAGATAGTATCGAGACAAAACCACGTATTTTCAAATATGATGCTCAAAAGCTCGAGTGGGTTGGCGAAGATTTGTAAGGTCGTAATTTAATATACCCGCTTTCGCGGGTATATTATTGCCTAGGTGGTTACTTCGAATCCACCCATGAGATATTACCATCTTTGCGGTAATAGACTACATTCATGCGCTCTGTTTTTATGTTTTTAAACATTAAAGCTGGAAGGTTTTCAAGATCCATCTTCATCAATGCTTCTTCAACGCTCAGCGTTAAGACCTCGATAGGCTTTTCTGCTATGGTTACAGGTATATGTTCTTGTTCAGCATCGTCTGCTATTTGTGGTTTTAATACATATTTAATAGCTTGTAGATTAGCTTCTGATACTTTAACGCGGTTATGTCTATCTTTTAATCTAGATTTATATTTACGCAGCTGCTTTTCGCATTTTGCAAGTGCGGTATCAAAGCTTGAATAAATCTCATCTGAGGAGGCTTCGCTTTTAATAACTAGATGTTGGCCGGTGCCTTCGTGTACCACTATGTTACAAACAATTTCATGAGCTTGTTTTGCAAAATGAACTTCAGTGCTAATAGCATTTTCAAAATATCTAGATACAACAGCTAATGTTCTATCATTAACATATTCTTGCAGAGAAGCTCCGGTATTAATATGTTGTCCAGCAATTGCAATTTTCATACTTTCTCTCCTTTGTTGTTAAAATTAAGTGACCTACAATATTTAGTATAGCTTTTGAATCTAAAAATTAAAGGGCTTTTTCATCTAAAAGTTTTAAGCTGTAAATAATTAAAGACTATTTACTTGGAAAATGGGGGGATATATGTTATGATTCCACCTCTTAAATTTGACTTTATAATTTCTATGACGATTAATATTGGGGATATTGCGTTATCATCTCCTGTTATTTTAGCGCCTATGTCTGGTGTGACTGATTTGCCTTTTAGGCGGTTAGTTAAAAGATTTGGCGCCGGGCTCGTAGTATCAGAAATGGTGGCAAGTCGTGCTATGATTATCGAAACCCGGCAATCTATGCTGAAGTGTGCGATAGAAACCGATGACGCTACAACGGCTTGTGTGCAGCTTGCTGGGTGTGATCCAGAGGTGATTGCTGATGCCGCTAAAATGAATGAGGATATGGGTGCTAAAATTATCGATTTAAATTTCGGTTGCCCAGCTAAAAAGGTGGTTGGAGGATATGCTGGCTCATCTTTAATGCGGGATGAAGTTTTGGCTGGTAAGATTTTAGAAGCAACTGCAAAGGCTGTTAAAGTTCCCGTGACTATGAAAATGCGTATGGGCTGGGATGATGCCACTAAAAATGCTCCAACGCTCGCTAAAATAGCTGAAGAATCTGGTATTAAAATGCTTACAGTTCATGGCAGGACTAGGTGCCAGTTTTATACCGGAACGGCTGATTGGGCTTTTGTGCGTAATGTAAAAGAAGCGGTTAAAATACCAGTGATCGTAAATGGTGATATCATAACTTGTGACGATGCAAAAAAAGCTCTTGCACAGTCGGGGGCGGATGGTGTAATGATTGGTAGAGGGTCATATGGTAAGCCGTGGCTACTTCATCAGATAGGGCAATATCTTATGAATGGTACTGTTATTCCTGATCCTTCTTTGCAGGAACAGCTGAATGTTGTATTGGAGCATTATGAAGATATGCTCAGTCACTACGGTAGTGATATTGGCTCAAAAATGGCTCGTAAGCATTTGAGTAGTTATAGCGCTGGTTTGCCGAAATCCGCTGAATTTAGGGCTACAGTCAATTATATTAGTAATCCTAGCGAAGTTAAAAGCAAGATTATAGAATTTTATAGCAATATTATTGCACATTTATCATAAGGGTTGTATGACGGATAATAATACTCACAATTCAATAAGACAATGTCTTGGAGCTCATCTAAAAAAATTTTTTGATATGCATGATGATGGCAAAAATGATCCTACAACCGGATTATATGATCGTATTATGTATGAAGTAGAAAGGGAGTTAATAAAAGAAACTCTTCTTTATTCAAATAATGTTCAGGTTAAAGCTAGTAAAATACTTGGTATCCATCGCAATACTCTACGTAAGAAAATTGAGAGTTTAAAACTCACTAATCTTTGATTCTTGTACTATAATAATTTTCTGTACTTTTTCAGTTTTTTTTATATGATTATGACTCTTTGATAAGAGTGGTACTTAAAAGCTTAATAGCTTTCTGCGCTTGGGTCTTCTTATAAAGATTTGTATAACTTTAGAATGTAGCTTGCTGATAGCGCAAAGTAGGCCGGATAATATTATGTTAAAAACTAAGAAAAAATTTGTTCCCCTATTCGGATTAGAATTCACTAGTGCAACCGAAAACTTTGCTGATTTATTATTAAATTCAGAGCAATATCAAGTTAAAGAAGGCACTGTAGTTAAAGGTAGAGTAGTAAGCTTGAATTCTGATATCGTTGTTATCGATGTCGGCTTAAAAAATGAAGGTCGTGTTCCTGTTGCAGAATTTGGACCAGTGGCTAGTTTGCCAGAAGTTGGCGATATGGTTGATGTCTATATCGAGAAAATTGAAGGTCGTAACGGCAGAACAGTAATTAGCCGTGAGAAAGCTCTACGCGAAGAATCATGGGTGCATTTAGAAGCCGCTCTAGATGAGGGCAAATTAGTTGACGGCGTAATTTTTGGACGCGTGAAAGGTGGTTTCACAGTTGATTTATCCGGTGTTGTAGCGTTCTTGCCAGGCAGCCAAGTTGATGTTCGTCCTATTAAAGATATCAGCCCGCTTATGGGTATAGTGCAGCCGTTCCAAATTTTAAAAATGGATAAAAAACTTGGTAATATCGTGGTATCTCGTCGTGCTATCATGGAAGAATCAAGAATGGAAGCTCGTGATGAGATGCTATCGACAATTTCTGAAGGCCAGATCCTTGAAGGTGTAGTTAAGAATATCACTGACTACGGCGCTTTCGTTGATCTTGGTAATGTTGATGGTTTATTACACGTTACAGATATTTCATGGAGCAGAATTAATCATCCATCAGAAGTTCTAACCATTGGTCAAAAAATGAAAGTTATGGTGATCAAGTTTAATGAAGAAACAAAACGTATTTCTTTAGGAATGAAACAACTTGATGATAATCCATGGCAAAATATTCGTGATCAATTTGTTGTTGGCACGAAAATGACCGGTAAAGTTACTAATATCGCTGATTACGGCGCATTCATCGAATTAAAAGATGGTATTGAAGGTTTAGTACATTCGTCAGAAATTAGTTGGACTAAATCTAATCAACATCCTAAGAAAGCGTTAACCATTGGTCAAGAAGTTGATTTTGTGATTTTAGAAATTGATACTGATAAGCATCGTATCTCTCTAAGCTTAAAACAATGTCAAGAAAACCCATGGATTAAGTTTGCTGAAACTCATCCAGTAGGTAGTGTTATCACTGCAACTATTAGAAACATAGCAGACTTTGGTATGTTTGTTGCTATTGGTGCGGATATTGATGGCATGATTCATGAGTCTGATCTTTCTTCAGATGGTAATGGTGCTGAAGCAATCAAGAATTACAAAAAAGGTGATGAGGTAGAGTGTAAAGTCCTATCTATCGATACCGAAAAAGAAAGAGTAAGTCTTGGTATTAAGCAATTAACAGACAGCACTGAATCTTCTTCATCCGCATCATCTAGCGCGGAATTTAAGAAAGGTGCTGTTGTTACTTGCTCTGTTTCTGCAATTGAAGCTGACGGCGTATCTGTAACTCTCGGTGAATCTTCAACTGGCTTTGTAAAGAAAACAGATCTTGCTAGCGAGAAAAGCGAGCAAAGAACTGATAAATTTGCTGTTGGTGATAGATTTGATGCGAAAGTATTGTCTGTAAGCAAGCAAGGTGTGATTAACCTTTCTATTAAAGCTTTAGAAATCGCAGATCGCGAAAAAGCTATTAAAGAATATGGTTCTACAGATAGCGGTGCAAGTCTAGGCGATATCCTAGGTGCAGCACTTGGTCAAAAGAAGTAGTTTATAATTACTTTGTCAATGTATGCAAAGGCCTCTTAAGATTTTGATCTTAGGGGGCTTTTGTTTTTTTGGATACTAGATGTGCGCCTGAGGATTTTTAAAACTTAGGCACTAACGAATCCATCAATCCCCCAATTGCTTTTCCTTGATCACTTTGATCTGAAATTGCTTTATTAAATGGTACTTGTGCAATGAGTGGAATTTTATGCTCCTCAGCGATTTTCTTACCATTAGCACCAGAAAAAATGTCACTCATATTTTCGATAATTCCTAAAATAGGGACCGAGAATTTTTGATATAAATCAATTCCTTTTATTGCATCTGAGGCGGCAATTTTTTGAGGGGTAGTCACCATTATCACCCCATCGATATGATAATTTTCTAGAATGCTAAGGTGCACGTCGCCTGTGCCGGGAGGGGTGTCTATGATCAGATAATCTAAGCCTCCCCATTGTACCACCCCCAATAATTGGTGAATTGCTTTAGTGGTCATTGGTCCGCGCCAAGCTATTGCTCCTTCAGCTCCGGTTAGAAAACCTATAGACATCAGTTTAATGCCTCGGCTTGATAGGGGAATAATTTTATTATTTTCTACTGTGGGTTTTTGGTTTATTCCCATCATGATTGGGATTGATGGTCCATAGATATCTGCATCTACCAAACCCACTTTTGCGCCTTGAGCAGTGAGTTGTTCGGCTAATGCCACACTGATCGTAGATTTACCAACGCCACCTTTGCCGGAAGCGATAAGAATAATTTGAGATATTTTTTCAATCTTTCTTTTGTTGTTAAGATTTTTAGCATCTTGAGCCATTCGCATCTTGCATTACTTCTTTAGTAGTTATATAAAAATATAATACTATACTATACATCTAAGTTTTACTGAGTAAAAAGGATATTTATGATTAATAAACTATTTTTAAAAAAATCTCCTTGGGATGATGCCGGGCCAGAGAATATTTTCATTAAAAAGAAATCTGATTTTCGTTCTCATTTGCCAAAAGATATCCAATTTAACCCTACGCCTCGTAATATTATTATGGTGGTTGCGGGATTGTTTTTCCTGTGGCTTGTATCTGGCATATATAAAGTGCAAGAAGGAGAAGAGGCAGTAATAATTAGGTTTGGCAGGTTTGTTCGTGTTGGAACGGCGGGTTTGAATTACCATTTACCGGCTCCATTTGAAACTTTAGTGATAGAGAGCGTGAATAAATCGCGTCGTGTAGAAATTGGCTATAGATCTACACAAGAACATGAATATGGTTCTAATATTAATGCAGAAAATTTAATGTTAACGGGTGACCAAAATATTATAAACCTAAATTGTGATGTGATGTGGCATATCAAAAATTTAGAAGCTTATGTATTTAGCAGTGTTAAGCCAGAAGATACGGTAAAAAGAGCTGCTGAGAGCGCTATCAGGGAAGTGATTGGTGCTTCAACTATAGTGTCAGTATTATCTAATCAGAAGCAAGAAATTGCTGATAAGATTGAGAAATTAACGCAGAAAATTTTGGATAGTTACAATGTTGGTATTACTATTGAGAAAGTACAATTATTAAAGGCTGAACCACCTGCAGAGGTTATTGATGCTTATCGTGATGTGCAAACATCAAGGGCGGATAAAGAACGTTCTATTAACCAAGCTCAGAGTTATAGCAATGATGTTTTGCCTAAAGCTCGTGGTGAGGCTGCGAAAATAACTCAAGAGGCTGAAGGTTATAAGCAAAGTACTATCTCAAAGGCTCAAGGTGATTCTAGTCGCTTTAAATCTATTTTGGCCCAATATAATAATTCTAAACAAGTCACTAAAGATAGAATGTATCTGGAAATGGTAGAGCAAGTTCTTGGTGGTAGTAAAAAAGTGATTATGGGGGCTGAAACTTTACCTCATATGGCAATAGATCAGAAATAAGGGAAGATTATGCAAAATTTATTATCAAGAAATATTATTATAGCATCAATAGCTTTCGTTATATTAGCTAGCGGGGCTTTCTTTACTGTTGATCAACGTCAATATGCTGTTGTGTTTCAATTTGGTGAAGCGATGAGGGTAATTAATGATCCTGGTTTAAATATTAAAGTGCCCTTTATACAAAATGTAGAATATTACGATCGCAGAATATTGAACGTAGATGCAGAAGCAAAAGAGGTGACATCGGCTGATGGTGAACGCGTGATTGTAGATGTTTTTGCTAAATTTAAAATCATTGATCCAGTAATGTTTTATAAGACTGTGGCGAATGATTATGGTGTACGTATTCGCTTAAATAAAATTATAGAATCTTCGATGCGTAAAGTTATAGGTACTGTGCTGTTAACATCCTTATTATCTGAGCAAAGAGGAGAAATAATGCTTGAAATTCAGAGGCGTGCCAATGATGCGGCAAAAGATTTTGGCGTAGATGTAATTGATGTTAGAATTCTAAGAGCTGATTTACCGAAAGAAAATAGTGAAGGTGTATATCACCGGATGCAGACTGAGAGGGAGAAAGAAGCGAAACAGATAAGAGCGGAGGGGGAAGAAGAAGCTGCTCGTATTACGGCTAAGGCTGATAAAGAAGCGCAGATCATTCTATCTGAAGCATATATGCAAGCCCAAACAATTAAAGGTCAGGGGGATGCTGAAGCTGCAAGGATATATAATTCAGCATATTCTCAAGACCCAGAGTTCTATAAATTCTATAGATCCTTAGTCGCTTATAAAAACACTTTAAAAAAGGACGATACTCAGTTTATTTTATCTCCTAAGAGTGAGTTTTTCAAATATCTTAATATGTCACGTTAAATTTATAGGTGGGTTATGATAAAGAAGTTTTTTTTACAAATTATCTCGATCACTTTATTCTATTCTTCAACAATTTATGCTGCTGATCTTAAAGGTTTTGCCGATATAGTGGAGCCTCTGATACCAGCGGTAGTAAACGTATATACAGCGAAATATTCTAAAGTCATGCCTAGTGAGCGTAGATTTTTACCAAAAGGTTTGCCAGGAGGTATTCAAGAGTTCTTTGAAGGTTTTGAGCCTCCTTTTGGCCTAGAAGATATGTATTCTAATCCAAAAGCAATCTCACTTGGTTCTGGTTTTATTATTGATACTCATGGCTATATTGTAACAAACCATCATGTGGTTGAGGCTGCGGATGAGATCTATGTCAAATTAGGAACGAATGAAGAGTTGCAAGCTACATTAATTGGTAGCGATCAGCGTACGGATTTAGCTTTATTAAAAGTTGAAGCCAAATATCCATTGCCTTTCGTAAAATTTGGTAATTCTGATCAAGCAAGAGTAGGGGATTGGGTGATTGCTATTGGTAATCCATTTGGACTTGGGGGCACAGTTACTACGGGTATTATATCCTCAAAAGCTAGGGATATTACCGATGGGTTTGTTGATGATTTTATTCAAACAGATACCGCGATTAATAGTGGCAATAGTGGTGGCCCAATGTTTAATTTAAATGGAGAAGTGATAGGGGTTAATACATCAATTTTTTCTCCCTCTGGTACTAATATTGGTATAGGGTTCGCGATACCTTCTTCTACGGCGAAGTCAATTATAGAGCAATTAAAAAGCAAAGGTAAAGTTACTAGAGGAATGCTGAATATTAAAATCCAAGAAGTGACCGCTGAAATTGCAGAAGGTCTTGGTTTGAAATCACCTTCTGGTGTTTTAGTCTATGAAGTTGATCCAGGCGGCGCTGCTGATAAATCAGGGATTAAACCAGGTGATTTAATTATTGAATTTAATGGTGTGCCAATTAAAAATACGCGTAAATTACAGATTGCTGTTTCTGAAGCAGTAGTGGGTAGTGAGGTGAAAATTATTATCATGCGTGCTGGAGAAAAAAAGGAATTGAAGTGCCTCATTACTGAGCAAGATAAACAAAACACTGTCGTATTAAAAAAAATGCCTCAAAATATTAAAATCCCGGATGGTTCAATAGAAAAATATGGCATTATTTTTAGTAATCTATCGGTGGAATTGGCCAATACTTTATCCATCGAGGATTCTAGTGGCGTGGTGATTATGGGTTTTAA